>JBEGOO010000207.1:0-3400 GCA_041182045.1 Verrucomicrobiota bacterium | reverse complement strand
GCTTGTCAGGTCGCGTTCGGAACGCTCGACCCATGTTCAGTTCGAGACTCTCCTTCGCCGACACGACCAACGCCCTGAGCAAGGCCAAGGAGAAGCGTCTCGCCGCCGGTCTGCCGCTGGTCGACCTGGCCGATTCGAATCCCGCCAACGCGGGTTTCGGCTGGTCCGCCGCCGAGCTCGGCCCGCTGCTCCGTCGCGACGGGATCCAACGGCAGGACCCGGATCCGCGGGGGCTGCCCGCGGCGCGCACGGCCATCGCGGATTACTACGCGGCCCGCGGCCAGCGCGTGGCGCTCGACCGGATCTTCCTCTCCGCCAGCACGAGCGAGGGCTACGCCTGGGTCTTCAAGCTCCTCTGCAACCCCGGCGACGAGCTGCTCGTGCCCGAGCCGGCCTACCCCTTGCTCGAGGTCATCGCCGCGCTCGAGGGCGTGACCTTGCGTCCTTACCGCCTCGCCCAGCTCGCGGGCGAGTGGGTCATCGACACGGCCACGCTCACGATGGGCCGGCAGACGCGCGGCATCCTCTGCATCAACCCGTCCAACCCGACCGGCGCGTTCGTCGGCCGCCGCGACCGCGACGTGCTCCGCGGCTTCGCGCTCAAGCACGGCCTCGCCCTCATCTGCGACGAGGTCTTCCTGGATTACCCGGCCGAGGGCGTCGTCTCGCCGGGGACCTGGGTCGGCGAGACGCAGGTGCCGACCTTCGTCCTCAGTGGCCTCTCCAAGGTCGCGCTCGCGCCGCAGCTCAAGCTGGGCTGGGTCGTCGCCGCCGGACCGGCCGACTTCATCCGCGAGGCCGGTCGCCGGCTCGAGCACATCGCCGACGCCTTTCTTTCCGTGAACACCCCGGTCCAGCTGGCCGCGGCGGATCTCCTGCGCCGGGCCGAGCCCCTCCGCGCGGCCGTCCGGGCGCGGGTCGCCCAGAATGAAGCGGCCTTGCGGACTTGGGTGACCGTCTCGGGCCAGCGTTGCACGGTTTTCCCCCGTCCGGCAGGCTGGTCGGCGATCCTGGGTTTGCCCTCCGGGGTCTCGGAGGAGCGCTTCCTGCTCCGCGGGGTGGAGGAGGGGGTCTGGGCCCATCCGGGATATTTTTATGGGATGGCGG
This sequence comes from Verrucomicrobiota bacterium, assembly GCA_041182045.1. GTDB lineage: Bacteria > Verrucomicrobiota > Verrucomicrobiia > Opitutales > UBA953 > UBA953. The sequence goes on along the minus strand of JBEGOO010000207.1, from coordinate 2,293 downwards.
AGAGCACGCCGACCGTGGTTTTGAGCCTTTTGACCAATCCGGACGCGTTTTCGCAGGGTTTGGCGGCTTTGGACCGTGCTTTGCGTCGGAGCTGAAAGGGTCACTTACCTCTTGCCAAGCGTCCCGGCAGTCCTTTGCTCCGACTTTCCAAAGGAGCTCGAACACCATGTCCCGTATCTGCAGCGTCACCGGCAAGCGCCCCGTCAAGGGCCGCCGAATCATTCACCGCGGTCAGTCCAAGAAGAGCGGCGGCATCGGCTTCCAGCTGGTCAAGCAGACCAAGCGCACGTTCAGCCCGAACGTCCAGCGCATCCGCGTCCTCCAGCCCAACGGCAGCGTCAAGCGCCAGTGGGTCTCGGTCAAGGCCCTCAAGGCCGGCCTGGTCACCAAGGCCTGAGTCCTTCGTCGGCTCGCGAACAGGACCCGCCCTTCGGCGGGTCCTTTCGTTTGGGGGATTTCCCGACGGTCATCGACTTGTCCCCTTCGCCGGGAGTATGGGCTGGCTGGGTGGTCATCCCTTCCTAGGGTGGAGTGGACTTTCGTCCCATGTCCGAGAAGAAAACCGCCGTCGAAGTGAGCGCCCGCACCGGCCGTTGGTTGCGCGGGACCGAAGACGAGGCTTTCGCCGCCGTCCGCGGACGACGGGAGGGGCTGACCGCCGCCGAGGCCGCCGCGCGGCTCGAGGAGTGCGGCCCGAATTCCGTCGCCGCGCCCCGGCCCAGCGCCCTGGTGGAACTGCTGCGCAAGTTCAAGGAGCCCTTGGTCGTCCAGCTGATGGTGATCTGCGTGCTCTCGTTCCTCTTCGAGGATGACGCGACCAAGCGGATCCTCAGCACCTCGTTGGTCGGCGGCATGGTGTTCTTCTCGGTCTTCCTCTCCTATTTCCAGGAAAGCCGCTCCGCCCGGACCATCGCCAAGCTCCAGGCGATGGTGAAGACCACCTGCGACGTCCTGCGCGACGGGGTCGAGGTCACCGTGCCCATCGACCAGATCGTCCCGGGCGACGTCGTCGTGCTCGCGGCCGGCTCGATCATCCCGGCGGATTGCCGCCTGCTGCAGGCCAAGGACTTCTTCCTCTCGCAGTCGGCCCTCACCGGCGAGTCCATGCCGGTCGAGCGCGTGGTGCTCGCCACGGTGCCGGGGGACGTGCCCGCGCAGGAGTGCCCCAACGGCTGCCTCATGGGCGCCAACGTGCAGAGCGGCTCGGCCAAGGCCCTGGTGCTCGCGACCGGCCGCGACACGCAGTTCGGGGCGATGTCCGCCCGGCTGGTCGAGCGCAAGGACCAGACCGCCTTCGAGCAAGGCACCAAGCGGTTCGTCTGGATGATGATCCGCATGATGCTCGTGATGGTCACCCTGACCTTCGGGTTCAGCGCCTGGCGGACCCATGACGTCCTGGACGCCTTCCTGTTCGCCCTCACCGTCGCGATCGGCCTCACGCCCGAGATGCTGCCGATGATCCTGGCGGCCTGCCTCTCCAAGGGCGCCCGCTCGCTCGCCCGCCTCAAGGTCGTCATGAAGCGCCTGGACGCCATCCAGAACCTCGGCGCGATGGACATCTTCTGCACCGACAAGACCGGCACGCTCACCCAGGACCACATCGTCCTCCAGCGCCACGTCGACGTCATCGGCCGCGATTCGGAGGATGTCCTCCGCTACGCGTGGATGAACGCCTACTACCAGACGGGGCTGCGCAACCTCCTCGACCGGGCCATCCTCTCCCGGACCGACCTGGACGTGGAGCGCAGCTGCCGCAAGGTCGACGAGATCCCGTTCGATTTCCAGCGGCGCCGCATGTCCGTCGTGGTCGACCACGACGGCGACCACCTGCTGATCTGCAAGGGCGCCGTCGAGGAGCTGCTCGCCGTCTGCGACCGCTACCAGGTGGACGACGAGATCCACACCATGATCCCCCTCATCAAGGACGAGGTGATGGAGGAGTACCGATCCTTGTCCGCCCAGGGGTTCCGCGTCATCGCCATCGGCTACCGGGAGTTCTCCCGCGCCAAGGAGGTCTTCGGGGCGGCGGACGAATCCGGCCTCGTCCTGCTCGGCTACCTCGCCTTCTTCGACCCGCCCAAGGAGACCGCCGCGACGGCCCTGGCCGGCCTGCGCGAACGCGGCGTCCGCGCCAAGATCCTCACCGGGGACAACGAGCTCGTGTCCCGTAAGGTCTGCGCCGACGTCGGCATGCCGGTCGGTCGCGTGCTCACCGGGGCGCAGCTCGCCGCGATGGATCCGGCGACCTTCGCCGCCGCCGTGCGCGAGGCCGACATCCTCGCGCGCCTGACCC
>JBEGOO010000206.1:0-3329 GCA_041182045.1 Verrucomicrobiota bacterium | reverse complement strand
TCGACGCCCTTGGGGACGTGGAGGACGTAGCCGGCGCGGAGCCAGGCGCGGTGCAGCGCGGCGAACTTGTCGCCGCCGAGGAGCACGGGGTGCTTCAGGAGGTGGGCCTGCAGCAGGGCGGGGCGGTGAAGGACGGCGTCTTCCAGCGATTCGAAGACCACGCCTTGGGCGACGAGCTCGGGCGAAAGCGTCGGCTTCAGCACGCAATGGCCGTCGACGTGGACGATCAGGCCGGCGGCGTCGCTGATGAGGCGGGAGCGGGCGATGAGGTCGGCCGCCTGGGCGGCGGTCGGCGCGGGGGCGGGCGCGTAGCCCTCGAGCGAGAGCGAACGCGTGTCCGAGAAGCGCCACTTCTCGTCGTCGCGATGCGGCAGCGGGAGGGACTGGAAGGTGTGCCAGCCCTGCTGGCGCAGGACGGCGAACCAGTCCTGCGCGCGGAACCGCGCGGTCTCGGCGGACTGCAGCGCGGCGTCGAGGACGCCGGCGGGGGCGGGGGCGACGGCGCTCATCCGACGGACCCTTCCATCTGCAGCTCGATGAGGCGCTTCAGCTCGACGGAGTATTCCATCGGGAACTCCTTCACGAGGTCGTTGACGAAGCCGTTCACCGCGAGGGACATCGCCTCGCCTTCGGAGAGGCCGCGTTGCATCATGTAGAAGATCTGCTCGGCCGAGACCTTCGAGACGCTCGCCTCGTGCTGGACCGAGTTCCGGCGGCCGCGCACGGAGATGGCGGGGTAGGTGTCGGTGCGGCTGTGCTCGTTGATCAGCAGCGCGTCGCACTCGGTGTTGTTGCGGCAGTTCTGGAGGGTCTTCGGGATGTGGACCAGGCCGCGGTAGGTCGAGCGGCCCGCGCCCACGGAGATGGACTTCGCGATGATGTTCGAGGTCGTGTCGTCGGCCGCGTGGATCATCTTGGCGCCGGTGTCCTGGTGCTGACCGTCGTTGGCCAGGGCGATGGAGAGCACCTCGCCGCGGGCGCGCTTGCCGCGCAGGATCACGCCGGGGTACTTCATCGTCAGGCGGGAGCCGATGTTGCAGTCGATCCAGCGCACCTCGGCGTCCTCCTCGGCCATGCCGCGCTTGGTCACGAGGTTGAAGACGTTGGCGGACCAGTTCTGGACGGTCACGTACTGGATCTTGGCGCCCTTGAGCGCGACCAGTTCGACGACCGCGGAATGCAGGGTGGCGGTCTCGAACTTGGGGGCCGTGCAGCCCTCCATGTAGGTGACCTCGGAGCCCTCGTCGGCGATGATGAGCGTGCGCTCGAACTGGCCGAAGTTCTCGGCGTTGATGCGGAAGTACGCCTGCAGGGGCTGGGCGACCTTCACGCCCTTCGGGACGTAGATGAAGGAGCCGCCGGAGAAGACCGCGGAGTTGAGGGCGGCGAACTTGTTGTCGCCCGCTGGGATGACCTTGCCGAAGTACTTGCGGAAGATCTCGGGGTGGTCGCGCAGGCCCTCGGTCGGGCCGCAGAAGATGACGCCGAGCTTCTCGAGCTCGTCCTTCATCCGGGAGTAGACCGCCTCGGAGTCGAACTGGGCCTCGACGCCGGCGAGGAACTTGCGTTCCGATTCCGGGATGCCGAGGCGTTCGAAGGTCTGCTTCACGTCGTCGGGGACCTCTTCCCACGTGCGCACGGGCTTCTGGCCCTTGGCGAGGTAGTAGCGGATGTCCTCGAACTTGATGTTGTCGAGGTCCGGGGTCGCCCAGTGCGTGGGCATCGGCAGGGACTCGAAGATCCGGAGCGCCTTCTGGCGGAACTCGCGGATCCATTCCTCCTCGCCCTTGACCTGGGCGATGTAGTCGATGGTCGCGGGGGTCAGGCCCACGCCGGCGTCGAACGCGTAGTTCTCCTCGTACTTGAAGTCGCCCTTCGAGCGGTCGACCTCGATCGCCGCGCGCTGCGCTTCCTCCTGGTCGGGTTCGGCCATGGTCTCAGGCGTGGGCGAGTTCGGTTTTAACCCAATCGTAGCCCTTGGCCTCGAGCTCGAGGGCGAGCTCCTTGGGGCCGCTGTGGACGATGCGGCCGTCGTACATGATGTGGACGCGGTCCGGGACGATGTAGTCGAGCAGGCGCTGGTAGTGGGTGATCACGCCGAAGCCCACGTCGGGGCCGCGCAGGGCGTTGACGCCCTCGGAGACGATGCGGAGCGCGTCGATGTCGAGGCCCGAGTCGGTTTCGTCGAGCAGGGCGTACCGCGGCTTGAGCATCATCAGCTGGAGGATCTCGCAGCGCTTCTTCTCGCCGCCGGAGAAGCCCTCGTTGACGAAGCGGGCGGTGAACTTGCGGTCCATCTTGAGCGCGTCCATCTTGGCGTAGAGCTCGGCGTAGTAGGCCTTGGCGTCGAAGGGCGCGCCCTTCGGCTGGCGGGCGACGAGCGCGGCGCGGATGAAGTTGGCGATGGTCACGCCCGGGATCTCGCTCGGGTACTGGAAGGCGAGGAAGAGGCCGGCGCGCGCGATGGCGTCGGGTTCCTGGCCGAGCAGCTCCTGCCCGTCGAGCAGGGCCGAGCCGGACTGCACGGTGTAGTCGGGGTGGCCGGCGAGCACCTTCGAGAGCGTGCTCTTGCCGGTGCCGTTCGGCCCCATGATGGCGTGGACCTCCCCCTTGGGGATGGTGAGGCAGAAATCCTTCAGGATCGGCCGGTCGCCGATCGAGGCGTTCAGGTTCTTGATGACAAGATGGTCGGGCATGGCGGAAAGGGCGGGGGCTTAGTTGGTCGGTTGCTCGCCGGCCTGGGCGCGGCCGTGGAAGCTGATCTCGACCACGTCGGAATCGAAACCGGGGGGCAGGATCGCGCGCAGGCTCTGGAGGATGGCGGGCGGCAGCTCGATGTCGTGCACGCGGCCGGTCGCGGCGTCCCGGAAGTGGGCATGCGGGGCGAGGTTCGGGCAATAGCGGGTGGATTCGCGCTCGTGGTTGACCTGGCGGACGAGCCCGCAGCCGACGAAGGTCTCCAGGCAGTTGTAGACGGTCGCGAGGGATAGGCCCGGCATGGTCTCGCGGGCGCGGTGGAAGACCTCGTCGACGGTCGGGTGGTCGCGCTTGGCCATGAGGACCGAGAAGACCACCTCGCGCTGGGGGGTGACTTTCTGCCCGCTTCGGGCCAAGGACTCCTGGAGTTTCTCCCGGTCGTGTTCGTTTAGAGTTTGAATCATTCTAAGGCCAAAGAGTTGTAATGAGACTAGGTTGCAATAGGAAAGGGCTCATTAGCTTGAAAGGCTTCATTTTTGCTTAAAAATAAGCAAACACCCCTCGCTGTCTTAGAATTACAGTGGACTCGCTCCGAATCCGTCGACTTTGGCCTAACCCTTGTTGGACAAATC
>JBEGOO010000205.1:0-3463 GCA_041182045.1 Verrucomicrobiota bacterium | reverse complement strand
GCCGCTCATCGCACCGCGTGCCACCCTGGCCGCCGGCCCTCAGCGGGCGGTGTCGCGGTAGAGTTCGCCGAGTTTGGTCGGCGTCTTCGCGTCGCCCTTGCCCTCGAAGAGCGCCCCGGGTTCGGCGTGGAAGCCGTTCATGTAGGCGAACCGTTCGACGAAGCGGTGGTGCGCCAGCATGCGGAAGGCCTCGCGCGCGAACTTGTCCCGGTCGCCGTCGGTGAACTTGGCGTTGAACTCCGTGACCCAGATGGGGCGGTCGTAGCGCTGGTGCAGCCCGTCGAGCCATTCGGAGAACTTCCCGATGTCGGCGCTGCGGTACCAATGGACCGCGATGAAGTCGACGCGGAGCTTCCGCTTCTCGACGCCCTCCATGAACTTCTCCAACCAGGCCATCCCTTCCTTGTCGGACGACGGGGCGGGGCTGCCGAGGCGCAGGCCGGTGGCCATCAGGCGCGGCCAGAGGTCGAGCGCTTCCTCGACCGTGGTGTCGCCCTGCTTCTCGCGTTCGGGCTCGTTGAAGCCCAGCAGCGCCTTCGCGCCGCTCTTCTTCACCTGGGCCAGCACCTTCTCGGTCGCGCCCTTCTTGCCCTTGATCATCGGCACGAACTCGACGCCGTCCTTCGAGTCGCCATGCGGGCCCCAGTTGTAGAACCAACCGCAGTTCATCTCCTTGGCGGTGTCGGGATGGCCGCCCGCCCAGCCCTTCTTGCTGGGCTCCTTCTCCTTGGTCGACGGCGCGACCGGCTCGGCCGCGGCGGCCGTCATCACGGCCAGCAGGCCGGCGAGCAGCAGGGTGGGGCGCATCGGTGGTGATTATGCCCGTCCGGGGTTTTTAGGAAGTCCAAATCGCCGCGGTCCTACCGGATCGGCCCGTTCCGGAGATCGCTCATCGGCGTCGTCCTAGGGGTAGGAAGCACTCGTCGCGATCGCCGCCCTTGATGGCCTGGCGCTGGCTGGTTTCATCGATCCCGAGCTTGAGCGGGCCATGATTGACCGAACTCAGGCCGACGAGGTCCGTGGCATCGAAGGCCGCGCCTCGTCGCAGGGCGACCTTGAGCAGCTGGGTTTTCAAGTCGAGGTCCAGACGGTTCCGGGCTATGCGTTGGATCGACGAGCCGAGCAGCGACAGGTAGAACACCTCGCCTTTCTGCAGCGGGGTGGTCGGCGCGTTCGGCGCGGTCGTCGGGTCCTTGGCGAAGGCCGCGGCCGCCGTCACCCGGGCCTCGAAGGCCCGGAGCTTGTCCAGGTTCAACGGCTCGAGCCCGTCGGCGACCTGGAGCAGCAGGTCGTCCCAGCTTTCGAGCGTCAGGTTGTCGACCATGCCCTCGTAGCAGCGCAGGAATTCCGGTTCGAAGCCGCGGGCCAGTGGCCAGGTCGCCATCAGCTTTTCCCGGCGCTGCGCCGAGTTCAGCGGCTTGAGCAGAGGGAGCAGCGTCCGAAACCGGGTGGGCTCGTCGAGCGAGAGGTCGTCCAGCAGCACCGCTCGGCGCACGCCCGCCACGGGTGGCAACGCCTCCAGCGCCCGCACGTAGGCCAGGCGATCCGGCTCCGACCAAGCGCCGACATAGGCCCCATCCGCCGTGAGCGCCATGTGCTCGAGGGCGATGGCGGTGAGGAGCCGCAGCAGGTTGCCATCGCCATTCGGGCGGCGGGCCATCCGGTGGGCCTTGAGCAACCACCCCTGGCCTTCGTCGACCTTTCCTTCGAGGCAGAGTTTGTGCCCGCGCACGAGGAAGAGACGAACGGTCGCCATTTGACCTCCGACGTTCTCGCGGCCGAAGGAACTATCCAACGCAGGCAGCAGCCGGTCGGTGACCGCGTCCAGGTCGAGGCGGCGGTACAAGGCCAGGTCGACCGCCCGGTCGCCGTGCGCCATCGCCCGCAGGAGTTCCGCTTCGGTGTCCTGGTCCGGGTTGGGGGCGGGCAGGGGGTGCGCCTCCAGGTCGCTGAAGACGCGCGTCGCCTCGTCGTAAAGTTTCTGGTGCGGGTCGGGCTCCGCCGCGCCCAGCGGGGCGAGCGCCAACAGGCAGCAAAGCAACGTCAGGGTGGCGCGCATGGGGTCGGATGTTTCTAGGCTGGGGGCGCGAAGGGGCAAGCACAGGTGGTTTGCATGAGCGTCAGGGACAGGAGCAGGGGCTTGGGCTCGGGAGATGCGATCAAGCTAGTTAAGAGGTCATGCGAGGGGCGGTTTTCTTTCCCCAACCGCCAACCGCTAACCCCCAACCGCAATCCCATTGTAAACCTCCCTCTACTTCGGGCTTAACAATGGGCTGGGCCGGGCTTAGAACCGGGGGGTGCCGACTGCCCCCGCAGCCCACCCGTCCGCCTTGGACGCCCTCGACGCCGCCGACCGGCGCTTCGGGTGGCACCCGTTCACGCAGATGCGGGAGTATCAGGACAACCCCCGGTTGCACCTGGTGCGCGGCGAGGGCAGCTGGCTGATCGACGGGGAAGGGAAGCGCTACCTCGACGGCAACGCCTCGGTCTGGACGAACGTCCATGGCCACAACGACCCGGACCTGAACCGCGCCCTCCGCGACCAGGCTGAACAGGTCGCGCACGTCACCCTGCTCGGGCTCAACCACCCCGTCGCGACGGAACTGGCCGAGGATCTCGCCGGGCTCACCGGTGGCGCGCTGCCCCGTTGCTTCTTCACCGACAATGGCAGCAACGCCGTGGAGGTCGCCCTGAAGCTCTCGTTCCAGTACTGGCAACTCGTCGGCCAGCCCGCCAGGCGCGGGGTGATCTCGATGGAAGGCGCCTACCATGGAGATACCTTTGGCACGATGGCCGTCGGCGACCGTTCGGAGTTTCACCGACGTTTCATCCCCTGGCTCTTCGCCGCGCAGACCTTCCCGGCGCCGACGCACTCCGAATGCGCCGGCCAGGTGGCTCGTTCCGACGCCACCGCCTCGCTGGCCGCGCTCCGGGCCATCCTGGAACGCGACGGCCCCACGACGGCTTGCCTGATCCTCGAACCGCGCGTGCAGGGCGCCGCCGGGATGGTCCAGCAGCCTGCCGGCTTCGTGCGGGCCGTCGCCGACCTTTGCCGCGCCCACGGCGTGCACCTGATCCTCGACGAAGTCTTCACGGGCTTTGGTCGGGTCGGCGCCCTCACCGTCGCCGAGCGCGAAGGCGTCGTCCCGGACTTCCTCTGCCTCGCGAAAGGGCTCGCCGCTGGCTACCTACCGCTCGCGGCCACGATGACGTCGGAACAGGTCTACGACGCCTTCCTCGGCAAGTTCTCGGAAGGCCGGACCTTCTTCCACGGGCATACCTTCTCGGGCAATCCCCTCGGCTGCGCCGTCGCCCGCGCCTCGCTGCGCAAGCTCCGCCCGATGTTGGCGTCGGGGCAGGTCGCCGACCGCGCCCAGCTCCTTGGCCAGGAGATGCAGGCCGCGTTCGCCGGCCACCCGCACGTGCGGACCTTCCGTCAGCTCGGCCTCACCGGCTCCGTCGA
>JBEGOO010000204.1:0-6617 GCA_041182045.1 Verrucomicrobiota bacterium | reverse complement strand
CCTTCGACCCCAAGCCCGCTTTGCTGGCCAAATACAAGGCCAAGACCCCGACCGGCGCGGACAAAGGCATCACCCCGGAATACGCGGCCACCGTCGAGGCGGTCGACGCGAGCATCGGGCGGATCATGGCCAAGCTCGAGTCGCTTGGCCTGACCAAGGACACCCTCGTCATCTTCACCTCCGACAACGGCGGCCTGCCCTACGTGGTCAACCCGCTCCGGGGCAGCAAAGGGCTGCTCTACGAAGGCGGGTTGCGCGTACCGGGCGCGGTCAGCTGGCCGGGCATCATCCCGGCGGGCAAGACCTACGACGAGCCGGTCGCGAGCATCGACTTCCTGCCGACCATCCTCGAGGCCGTCGGCGCTCCGTTACCCAAGGAGCAACCGACCGATGGCGTGAGCCTGCTCAAGCAGCTCAAGACCGGCGCGCCCCTCGGACGCTCGGCCATCTACTGGCACTTCCCCTGCTACATCGGCAAAGGTGAACCGATGAGCCTGCTGCGCGCCGGCGACTACAAGTTGATCGAGAAATTCGCGGGGCCGACCTTCGAACTGTACGACGTGCGCAAGGACCCCGAGGAAAGCAAGGACCTCGCGAAGCAGGAACCGGCGAAGGTCGAGGAACTGAAGAAACAACTACTGGCTTGGCAGAAGCAGACGGGCGCGTTCCTCGCCGACCAACCCAACCCCGCCTATGACCCCAATGCGCGTGAAGCTCGCGGCGGCGGCAAGGGCGGGAAAGGCCAAGGCCAGGGCGGCGGCAAAGGCGGCAAGGGCCAGGGACAAGGCAACAAGTAAGCCCGCCTCAGCCGAATCGCCTCAAGTCGCACCCCGGGCGCAGCGCCCGTCCGGACACCAGGTAGTCCGCCATCTCCTCCGCCAAAGTCGGCGCCCAGACGGTCCCACGCGGACCGAGACCGTTGAAGAGATGGAAGCGTGGTTGTTCGGGATGCGTCCCGAGGAAAGGCTGGTTGTCCGACGTGCAAGGCCGGACGCCCGCCTTGTGGCCGGTGACCTCGACGCTGACCGGGCCTTGGAAGTACCCCTGGAACCGGGCGACGAACTTATCCCTCTGGGCGGCGGTGGGGGTCTCATCCAGACCGGTCCATTCCCAGTTCGTGCCGGCCCGCCAGCGCCCTAGGCCGAGCGGAAGGGCCCACCCCTCCCGATTGAGGATAAACGAGCTCTGCGGGGCATCTGAGCGCAAATCCAGGGCCTCCCCCTTGGCGGGCTGCCACGGCAGGTAGGCGAACGGCCCCCGTTGCGCGGATTTATAGCCGTCGCAATAGACCACCCCGGTCGCGCGGACATGACGCCAATCGACCCCCTCCGGCCCGACCTGCACCTCGGCGGGATCGAACGACGCCTCGATCAGGGCGCCCTCGGCCGCCAACAGGGCGCGGGTCTCGGCGAGCAACTTCGGCAAGTCGACCCAGGCTCCCCGCATGAGCGCCCCACCCTGCTCGTCGGTCAGCTCGGCTAGCAGTTCACCCCGGCGCTCGGTGAGCCCCCGGATGAACGGCTGACAGGTCGGGTCACCCGCGCGCTTCAGGCCGCGCTCGCGCTGCTCGGCGTCGACGAAGAGACGATAGACATCGACCGGATGGAACACGCCGAGCGCGCCCAGCACCTCGCCGGCGCGCGCGAAAAGGCCCGGGTAATCCGGGGTCAGCGTGAACCGGCGCCCCGTGAGCGGCGTCATCAGCCCCGCGGCCACCAGGGAGGAAGCGGAGCGCCACGCATCGTCGACGACGGCCACGCGGACGCCCCGGGCCCGCAGGGAACGGGCGAGGAGCGAACCGGCCAAGCCTTGGCCGACGATCAAAAAATCAACCTGCATCTCCGGAGGGAGACGCAGGTTGCGACAAGGTCAAACGACTGGCGAGGGTTTATCAGAAACCGACGGCGTTCTTGGAGCCCTGCTTGGTCACGGTCTTCTCATCCTGCCAGACCGCGAGGCTGGTCTTCACGTCGACCAGGGTGAGCTGGAAGATGTAGGAGGCCTGACGGGTGCCGCCGGCGCGGGCGCGGTCCTCGAGGATCTTGCCCTTGAGTACGAATTCGGCGACGGGGACCGCGGCGCTGGCGCCGGAGGCCTTGCGGGCGGCGAGGGCGACGGGGTCGGACTCCAGCAGGCGGATGCGTCCGGCGTTGACGAGGGGGGACGTGATCTTGGCCAGGAGCAGGCTCGTGTCGAAGTTGTTGGCGGTATCGTTCAGGATGCTGCCGACCTGCAGGACGGGGGCGGCGCCGGCCTTCTGGAAGGCGGGGGCGTTGACCATCGACTGGAGCATGGTGGAACCGGCGGTGGCGAAGTCCTGGATATCGACCTTGTCGAGACTGACGACGAGTTCGCGTCCGTTGGCGTCCTTGTAGGAGGCGGGGGTGCCGCAGCCGACGAAGAGGCAGGCGGTGGCGGCGAGGGCGAGGAGCTTGTTCATGGTGAAAAAAGGTGGGGTCAGCGGGAGAGGAGGCGGAGGCGGCACTCGGTCGAGTCGGCCTTGAGGGCGGTGGCGTTCACGAGGGTGACCGCGCCGGGCTCGAGCGGGGTGACGATCCAGTTGGGCTGCGTCTCGGTCACGCGACCGTCGACGGAGAGCCACTCGAAGCTGACGTTGATGGTGCGGCTGAGCAGCGAATCGTTGCGCAGCTCGAACTGCACCTGGGCGAAGCCGCCGGGCGTCTTCGACTTGCGGGCGCCCAGGAGGGCGATCTTGCCGGCGATGCGCTGGTCGTTGATCTGGGTGACCACGGTGCCGTCCGCCTTGGTCGTGACGTAGTTCACGGCGTCGGGAGGCGTGAGACCACGCTCGATGCGGTCGCCGGTCCGGATGATGCTGGTGCAACCGGTCAGGAGACCGAGCGCGAGGAGGGGGAGGAGTTTCTTCATGGGACCAAGGTGGCGCACCGCAGGGTGATGGGCGTATTTTCCGAGGCGGACTTCAGGCTTACAAGCAGAACCTTGCCCGCGGGGAGCGTCAGGGATACCTCAGGATGGCCGGGGACCGTCAGTTTGGCCCCGGGCGGGGCGTCGAGGCGAACCAGGGCGAAACGCCCCGGCAGACCGGTCCAGTGACGCAGGTCGGCCCGGGTCGTTCCGACGGTGTAGACGGCGGTGCCGATCTGGGTGGCCAGGGCGAACAGCGCCGCACCCGAGCCGCTATTCTGGCGATTATTGCCCTCCGCCGACGCGCGGTTGATGAGGTAACTGGCGGTGGCCTTGACCGCCGCGGCGGTGAAGGCGCGCGCCCGGATCCCCGGCAAGGCGGCCTCGAAATGCTTGGCGACCAGGGCCGCCGGACGGGAGGCGGGCTCCACCGCGACCGGCTGGCCGTCCAAACGGAGCCCGAGATTGTAATCGGCGTAAGCCGGCGCCAACGCGGGCAAAGCGACCGAAACGTAAGGCACGTGACCGCCGGCGATGAACAGCGGGATGTCGATGCGCTCCTCGCGCCAGACCGGGCCGACCCCGTGCTCGATCACGACGTACACGACGCGGGACGGGCCCGCCTGCGCGGCTTGCGCGGCGACGCCATCGGCCAGATCGCGGGCGAAGACCGTCGAGGCGCGGTTGAGCGCGGACGCGGCGAGCAGCTCCTTGCGCGCCTTCTCGAGGTCGCTCCCGCCCTGCCCCAAACGCAGGAAGAACATCCCCTGCAACCAATGGCTGAAGGCGTCGTCGTACGTGCCCTCCCGCGCGAGCTCGCCCAGGTCGTCGGCGATGCGCGCCAGCCCGGCGCGGGTCCGCTCATCCTGGGTCGCCCGGTCGACGTCGTATTTGCCGGCCTCGGCGTCGGGCTTCGCGGCGAGATAGATGCGGTCGTTGCCGAAAGCTTCCTGGACGAAGCGCAGGCGGGTGAGCGACACGCGGGCGGCCTCGACCTGGCCGAGTTCCAACCGGTTGAGCGCCTGGTAGGTGGAGGCGTAGATACGGTCGTACGGTTTGGCGCGATACTCGGCGGAGTAGTCGTTGAGCAAGAGCGAGCCCCCACCCTCGCTCAGCGAGAAGCCCGGGGCCTCCTCCTCGGCGCGAAGGCGCTGCTCGACGTCCTCGAAGACCTTGACGCTGTCGTCGAGGCGGCCAAGCGCGCGCAAGGCGGCGCCTTGCTCCAGTTTCCAGACCAAGGCGTCCTTGGGGTCGTCCTCGGCGGCGGCACCGGCGAGGCTCGCCACGATCGCGTAATCGCCCGTCTCGTTGGCGACGCGAGCCCGCTGCCCTTTCTCCGGGTACGAGGCGCAGCCGACGAAGGTGGCGGCGAGGATGGCGAGGAGGAGTCGCAAGCGGAGGAGCAACGAGACTGGACCCGGAGGGCGCGGCTGTAAAGGCGACTCGGCTAGGTGGCTATGCCCAGGAAGCGGGCGCCGAGATAGAGCCAGACCGGGGTGATCACCGGACAGGCGAGCATGGTGACGACGGCATAGCGCAGCGAGACCTGCACCTGTCCGCCGAACATCTCGACGATGAGGAAGGTGAACATCCCCGCCGGCATGGCCGCCTGGACCAGCATGACCTTGCGCAACGAGGGGTCGCTGATGAGCGTGCCCGCGACCAGCAGGAGGGCGGCCGGCATGAAGAGCCAGCGGACGGCGGCGATGCCGAGCGTGAGCCGCGGTTCGGCGAAGAGGCGGAAGCCCTGCAGGGCCTCGTGGAGGTAGATGCCGGTGAGGAGCGTGCCGACCGGGATCGCGCACTCACCGACGGCATGGCAGCAGCCCTGCACGAACTGCGTGGGGGCGGCGGCGCCGAGACCGGCGAAGTTCAACGCGAGCGCCAGGAAGAGCGCGACCGGCATCGGCTGGAGGAAGTTGCGCAAACCCGACAGGCCCGGCTTGCCGGAGAGCACCGAGATGCCGACCGTCCAAACGGCGGCCTCGACGCCGACGTTGTGGACGAGCAGGACGCCGACGACGTCGCGGTCGAAGAGCGCGGCGGTGATGGGGATGCCGAGGTAGCCGAAGTTGTTCGTACCGGAAGCGAAGGCGAAGGTGCGCCGGCAGACGTCGCCCGGCAAGGCGAGCGCCTTGGCCACGAGCCGGCCGACGAGGATGCCCGTGACGATCATGCCGAAACCGACGCCGAGATAGAGGAGCGCGGTGGTCCCGCTGTTGATGAGGGGATTACCGCAGACGCGGTCGAAGATCATCGCCGGGAAGAAGACCCAGATGACGAGCCGCATCAGCGATTGCCGCGAGGCGGCCACGACCCAACCTTGGCGGGCGAGGAACCACCCGAGGCCGAGCAGCAAGGCCAGGCGGGTGATCACGAGAGCCAAGTCGGCGGTGAAGACGTTCATGGAGAGGCCGACTATTGAAGCCCGAGGGCGAAGAGCAAGGAAAGGCAAGAAAATGGGCCTGGGCTAGGGCCAGGGCCAGGCACCGCAGCCCCCTCCGCGAAGGAGCGCGGTTCTTTCGACCAGCAGGGCACGCCGATGACGCAATGAAGTCACGGAAATGACGAGAAGGAAGAAGCCAACCCAGCCCAAGCCCTGGCCCCAGCCCTCACTCCTCCCCCTCCCCTTGACTTCCGGGCGCTTCCCGGCATGATGACATCAGTTCCTTCTCAGTCGGACCCGAGAAATGACCGACCAACCATTTTCGGGGGTGTTCCGGATTCGATTCCAACCAAGATATCGCGACGGCATGCAGAGGATGTCAGCTCCCTCTTAAATCCAGTTGGCAGCATATAACTGCTAAAAACACCATCACGTTCGAGAACGACAACGTTCTCGCGCTCGCTGCCTAAGTACAGCGACGAGCCCCAGGGACTGCCTGTATCCCTGGATCAGCTCGGTTAACGCAGGCGATCCCCTCCTCTGGTCGTCATCTCCGGGGTAAGCGAGAAGACGGATAGGTCGCACGGGTGCCCATCCCCAAACGCGATCGAGATCAATGATAAGGCTACGCATGTAGATGTTACGACGTAAGGGTCGGAAGACGCGGGTTCGACTCCCGCCACCTCCACCATTCGAGAAGTCCCCAGCCCACGACCACCCGGTCGTGGGCTGGTCTTGTTCGCGCCTACTTGGCCGGGCGCACCACGACCAGCATGCCGCAGCGTTCGGCCGGGATCCAGCGGACGGTCCCGGGGACGCGCGGCGTGAAGTAGTTGTCGATGACGCCGACGAAGTGGGCGCCGGCGATCTCGGCCCGGCCGACGGCGACGACTTCATGCCCCCAGCTCAGCGCGGGCTTGCGCGGGACGAGCACGAGGCACGAGACGAGCGCCGGGCGGCCGGCGGCGAGCTCCTCGGCCAGCGCCTCCGGCGTGAACTTCAGGAGCGAGACCCGCACCGGGATCCGGTATTGTTCGGCGTCCTGCTGCAGGCCCACGGCCAGCGAGCCGGGGAAGCAGCCAGCCAAGGCCATCTTGCCATCGGCGTAGCCTTCCTCGTCGGCCACGACCGACATCGGCAGGCGATCGCGCACGCGTCGCACGAGACCGTCATGGCTGTCGTCGGCCTGCCAATCATAGGTGCCGCGGTTCGACCAGTAGGCGATGAGGCTGGCGCCCGCGGTGGGCACGCAACCCGAGGCGACCGCCTGGCCGTCCGGACCTTGGAGCGGGAACTGCTGGATCGGCGGCACGCCGCCCAAGGCCGACGCGTGCGGGAGCTCGAG
>JBEGOO010000203.1:0-4463 GCA_041182045.1 Verrucomicrobiota bacterium | reverse complement strand
CCCTCAACGTCGGCGATCCGGCCCCGACCAAGCTGCCCTCGGCCTTCATCAAAGGCTCGAAGGTCACGGCTCTCGACCCCAAGAAGGCCTACCTGGTCGAGTTCTGGGCCACCTGGTGCGGCCCGTGCAAGGAGTCGATCCCCCACCTCACCGAGCTGCAGGCCAACCTCAAGGACGCCGGCCTCACGGTCATCGGCGTCCACGTCGCGAGCGGCGTCGAGACGGCCGATGCCTTCGTGAAGCAGATGGGCAAGAAGATGGAATACACCGTGGCCAAGGACACGACGGGCGCGGTCGGCAAAGCCTGGTTGGCCGCCGCCGGCCAGAACGGCATCCCCTGCTCCTTCGTGGTCGTGGGCGGCAAGGTCGCCTTCATCGGCCACCCGGGCAACCTCACCGAGGCCAAGGTCAAGGAACTGATCGCCGCCGGCGCTTCCGCCCCGGCCGACCCCAAGGCCGACCCCAAGGCGCCGGCCAAGAAGTGAACCGGGCCGCCAGGCCGACCCAAGACCCCGACCCCGTCGGGGTTTTTTGTTGCAGGAGGGGATAACGGGTAGCGGTCAGGGGATGGTAGCATCCCCATCATCGCATCATCGATCCAGCACTCGATTCAGCCCTCTGTACTCGACCCAGCACTCTCTTCCTACCCCCACCCGCCAACCGCTATCCGCCAACCGCTACCCCCTAGGCATTTTCGCACCCCCTTCCTCCCTCATTGCCTCCGGCCACCTAGCCTCTACTGTTTTCCTATGCGCGCCCTCGCCCTGCTCCTGCTGACCTCCCTTTCCGCGCTCGCCGGCCTGAAGCCGGGCGACCCGGTTCCGGCCACGCGCCCCGAGTCGATGCTCCAAGGCGAGGCGATCAAGGACTTCAAGCCGGGCGAGGTCTACGTCTTCGAGTGCTGGGCCACCTGGTGCGGGCCGTGCGTCGCCTCGATCCCCCACCTCAACGATCTCCACCAGAAGATGGGCCCGAAAGGCGTCGTCATCACGGGCGTCAACGTCTGGGAGTCCGAGAAGGATCCCGCGGCGGTCGAGCGCGTGCGCGCGTTCGTGAAGTCGCAGGGCGCGAAGATGTCGTACCGCGTGGCCCTCGGCGGCCAGGCCTTCGTCCAGGATTGGCTGCAGCGCAACGGCGTGAACGGCATCCCGCACGCGTTCATCGTCAAGGAGGGCAAGCTGGTCTGGCAGGGCCACCCCATGGAGATGAGCGAGGAGATGCTCGGCGACATCATCACCGGCACCTACGTCCCGAAGGCCGCCAAGCCGGAACCCGCGGCCGACCCCGAGCAGGCGCGCAACGAGGCGAAGCTGCAGGCGCTGGCCGAGGCCATGATGCGCCGCGATTGGGCCGCCGCCGAGAAGGCCCTCCCGGCCGCCGCCGCGGTGCTGCCCGCCGAGGAACGCCAGGACCTCATCGACTCCGTCGGCGCCCAGATCGCCCTGGCGAAGGGCGACCCCTCCAAGATCTACGCGCAGATGGCCAAGCTCGCCGAGGAGGAGGCCGACGACGCCGAGGCGCAGAACGAGCTGGCGTGGGAACTGGTCACCGACCCGCTTTTCCTGAAGAAGCCGAACTTCGCCCTGGCCGAGAAATGCGCCCTGCGCGCGGTCGCCCTGAGCAAGGAGAAGGAAGGCGACAAACTCGACACGCTCGCCCGCCTGCGCTGGCTCCAGGGCCGCAAGGAAGAGGCCGTGAAGCTGCAGGAGAAGGCCGTCGCGGTGACGACCGACGGCGAGATGAAGGGTATCCTGCGGAAGACCCTCGACGCGCTGAAGAAGGGCGAGCTGCCCCCGGCCGAGCAGCCGGCCGACGAGGACCGCTGAGGTCGCCGTCACCGGAGCGTCACGCAGTCCCCGCTTCCCTTCCGGTCCGGGGTCGCTACGCTGGCGACTCCTGATGGCCCCGACCCGCAGCGCCTTGGAGCGAGCCCGCTCCGCCCTCCATCTCCGTCTCCTCGCGGCGCAGCGGCGGCTCGTGGCGCAAGGCCGTTCGGCCGTCATCGTGCTCGGCGGGAACGACCGCCTGGCGGCGTCGGAGCTGGCGAACCAGCTGACGGAATGGTTCGACTCGCGCACCGTGCGCATCTGCGCGCCGACGGCCCACGCCCACCCGAAGCACCCGTTCCTCTGGCCCTACTGGCAGGACATGCCGGCGAAAGGCCGCCTCACGATCGTGGTCGGCGACTGGCTCACCCGCACCGCGGTCGCCGCGGCCCGGGACGAGCTCGGCGGCGACGCCCTGCGCGCCCGCCTGAAATCGCTGCGTTCGTTCGAGGAGCTCCTCGCGGCCGACGGCACCTCCGTGGTGAAGGTCTGGCTGGAGACGCCGGAGAAGACGTTGCGCCGCCGCCTGCGCGACGCCGAGGACACCGACGCCGAGGGCTGGGTCGTCACCGCGGAGGACCTGCTGCTGACGAAGAAACCGACGCTGCGCCTCGCGCGCGGCCTGCGGGCCCAAGGCAGCGGCAAAAACCTGCCCTGGAAGGTGGTCATCGGCGGAGCCGAGACGAAGCTCCGCGACCTGCACGCCGGCCTCGCGATCGCCGCCCAACTCAACCAAGCCTCGCGGCGCCGGCCCGCCGTGGCCGCGAAGAAGCCCGGGAGCCGCCCCCGCGGCCTGCTCGAGAGCGCCGCCGCGCACCCGACCCTCGACAAGAAAGGCTACAGCCAGCAGATGGCGAAGCTGCAGCCGCGCCTCGGACGGCTGACCCGCCTCGCGGCCCAGAAGGGCCTCGCGACGGTCGTCGTCCTCGAGGGACCGGACGCCGCCGGCAAGGGCGGCGCGATCCGCCGGCTGTGCGGGATGCTCGACGCCGCGCACTACCAGGTGCACCCGACGCCGGCGCCGACCCCGGAGGAGAAGGCGCGGCACTACCTTTGGCGCTTCTGGAACAAGGTGCCCGCGCCCGGCCACCTCGCGATCTTCGACCGCTCCTGGTTCGGCCGCGTGATGGTCGAACGCGTGGAGGGTTTCGCGAAGGACGCGGAGTGGGCCCGCGCCTACGGCGAGATCAACGATTTCGAGGCCCGCCTGGCCGAGGCGGGCATGGTGGTCCTGAAGCTCTGGATCAACCTCTCCAAGGAGGAGCAGCTCCGTCGCTTCCACGCCCGCGAGGAGTCGCCGCACAAGCGCCACAAGATGACCGCCGAGGATTACCGCAACCGGAAGCAGTGGGACGCCAACCTGCGCGCGGCCGAGGACATGATCGCGCGCACGGACACGCCCCACGCGCCCTGGGTCGTCATCCCGGGCGACGACAAGCGCCACGCGCGCGTGGCGGCCCTCAAGGCCGTCTGCCGTGCGCTGTCCGACCGGCTGGACTGAGCCACTCGCGCAGCCAGCGGAGGTGCGGGCCGGTCAACGCGACCGCGTCCAACCCGTCCGCGGCGACCCACTCGAGCGCCGGGTCCCGCGTCCACCGTCGCACGTCCGCGGTCGTGACCGGCAAGGCGTGGAGCCGTTCCTCGTAGGTGACCGCGCCGATGGCGCGGCGCCGGACCAAGGCCGGTTCGCCGCGGGCCGCCACGCCGAGCTGCGCGAGCGTCGGCAGCTCGGCCATCCCGGCCAGGCGACGGGCGTCCCGCGGGATGCGGTGGAGCAGGAGCCGGCCCCGGTGGCGGACCAACCCGCGGGCGACCTCGTCCGTCCGGCGGACCTTGGGCGCGAAGCGCGGGAGCGTCGCCGCGTCGCCGCGGCCGCGCGCGTCGCACCAGCGGGCGACCGGACAGCGCGCGCACTCGGGGGCGGCCTTGCGGCAGACGGTGGCACCGAGCTCCATCATCGCCTGGTTGAAATCCCCGGGATGCCGCGGGTCGACCAACGTGGCGGCCAACCCGGCGAACGCCTTCGCGGCGGCGGCGCCGTCCTTGAAAGGTTCGCGGACGCCGGCGACGCGGGCGAGCACGCGGATGACGTTGCCGTCGACGACGGCGACGGGTTCGCGGAAGGCGATGCTGGCGATGGCGGCGGCGGTGTAGGGGCCGACGCCTTTGAAGGCCCGCCAATCGGCCGCGGTGCGGGGCTCCGGACGGCCGGCGACCTGCTGGGCGAGGGCGAGGAGGTTGCGCGCGCGGGTGTAATAACCGAGCCCCGCCCACGCGGCGAGGACCTCGGACTCCCGGGCCCGGGCCAGCTCGGCGAACCCGGGCCAGCGGCCGACCCACCGCTCGAAATACGGGAGGACGGTCGCGACCTGGGTCTGCTGGCACATGAGCTCCGACACGACCGTCCGGTAGGCCGAGACTTCCGTCCGCCAAGGAAGCGGCCGCTGATGCCGGGCGAACCAGGCCAACAGGGCCCGCCGGAACGCCGCGGCGGCCGGGAAAGGCTTGGGTTCGGGGATCGGCATGGGATGGGGCTGGATTTGGTCGCGGGCCGCGGTAGACCTTGGGGGACATGGCACGAAAGGCAAAGCAGGACTCCGACGACGAACCGAGGAAGGTGGCGATGCACACCCTCAA
>JBEGOO010000202.1:0-3067 GCA_041182045.1 Verrucomicrobiota bacterium | reverse complement strand
CGGAAGTCCTCGGCGGGCCCGGCGGGCGGCGAGGCGACGACCTTGGCGCCCGCGGTCGCGCTGCCGGCCGCCCCTCCTCCGGCCTTCATCGCGGCCGCCGTCGCCTTCGCTTTCTCGGCGTTGGTCGCGGCGAACGCTGGCGCGAGGGTCGCGCCGGCGAGGAGGAGCAGGAGGTTCGTCGGACGCATCGGGGAGGTCCGGCCTCAGCGCTTGCGGTGGCGTTTGATCGCGCGCTCCTCGATCTTGGCCTTGGTCTTGAGCACGACGATCGCGATCGAGATGACCGCGAAGGCCGCGAAGATGATCTTGCTCAACGTGAAGGCGTTGAAGCCGGGCGCGGTCTCCAGGGCCTGCTCGTCCATGTCGGACACGATCGGGTCGGGTTCGGTCGCCGCGGCGGTCGGCGGCGCGACGACGGGCGCGCTGGCGGCGGTGGATTTCAGGAACGCGTAGTAGGCGCCTTCGAACCGGGCCGCGCCTTCGAACGTCCCTTCGTAGGCGAGTTTCTCGCCGACGGCGTGACCGCTGCCCCGGATGATCGCCGGCACCGGCACCGGGGCGTCGAGCACGAGCACCAGCTCGAAGCCGACGTTCTCGCGGTCGGAGCGGATGACCTGCACGCGCACGGTCTTGCCCAAGGCCGGGGGCGCCGCCGGGGTCGGCGCCGGCGCCGGTTTGGTCTCCGTGGTGTCCTTGCGGATCCGGGCGCGCAGAGCCTCGAACTCGGCTTGGTCCTCCTTCGACATCGCCGGCTCCGCGCCGGCGAGGTTCAGCGCCAGGAGGCAGGTCAGGAGGGCGGGGGCCGGACGCATGGGCCGGATTAAGGGGGCCCGGCGGGCGGGCGCAAGCGCGGGCCGCGCCTTTGCGGCTTGGAAGCCGCGGCCGATTCGGGCCATGCTGGCGGGGTGCCGGCCAGCTCCGCCCCCATCCTCTCCGTCGAACGCCTCCGCATCGCCCGCGAGGACAAGGTCATCCTCCGCGGCCTCGACTGGCGGGTCGAGCCCGGCGAGCACTGGGTGATCCTCGGGCCGAACGGTTCCGGCAAGTCCTCCCTGCTCGCCGCGCTCACGGGTTATTTCGCCCCGACCTCCGGTTCGCTCGCCGTCCTCGGCGAGACGTTCGGCCGCAGCGATTGGCGCGAGCTCCGCCGTCGCATCGGGCTCGTCGGCCCGTCCGTCGCGGCGATGATCCAGCCCGCCGAACCGTCGTTGTCCGTCGTGGCCGGCGGCGTCGACGGTCTCATCAACCTCTGGCGGCGTCCGAAGCCCGCGACGCTCGCGCTCGCGCGGAGGCTGCTGCGCCTGCTCAAGGTCGGCGGACTCGCCGCGCGTCCGTGGGGCCATCTCTCGCAGGGCGAACGCCAGCGCGTGCTCATCGCCCGCGCCTTGGCCTCGGATCCCGCGCTGCTGATCCTCGACGAATCCTGCGCCGGCCTCGACCCCGTCGCGCGCGCCGAGTTCCTCGCGCTGGTGAAGCGCCTGCCCAAGCTCAAGCCCGGCCTGGCCATCGTGTTCGTCACGCACCATGTCGAGGAGATCCTGCCGACCTTCACGCACGCGCTCCTGCTGCGGAACGGAGCCGCCCTCGCCGCCGGCGAGATGGCCGACGTCCTGAAGCCCGCCGCGCTGTCGAAGCTCTTCGGCCGCAAGGTCCGCCTGGCCGGGGGGCGGGACGGCTGGTCGCTCGGCGTGGTCGGGAAGTAGTCCGCGGGCGGTTTGACCGCTTTCGACTTCCCCTTAACCCCTGCTTCATCCTACTTCATCCGCTTCCGCAATGCCCTCGCCGTTCGACAACCTTCTCCCCCGCTACGACGCCGTCGTCATCGGCGCCGGCCTCGGCGGGATGACCGCGGCGAACAACCTGGCGAAGTTCGGCCGCAAGGTCCTCCTCCTCGAGCATCACTACCAGCTCGGCGGCCTCGCCACCTTCTTCAAGCGCGCCGGCGGCCACGTCTTCGACATCTCGCTCCACGGTTTCCCGCACGGGATGATCAAGTCCACCCGCCGCTACTGGACCAAGGAGATCTCGGACCGCATCCACCAGCTGCACGACGTCCGGTTCATCAATCCCGACTTCGACGTCCGCACGACCTTCGACCGCGCCGACTTCACGCGCATCCTGATCGAGCAGTTCAAGCTCTCCCCGGAGACCGTCGAGGCGTTCTTCGCGCACCTGCGCGAGATGAACTACTACGACAACGACCCGCGCACCACGCGCCAGCTCTTCGAGCAGTTCTTCCCTGGACGGCCCGACGTCCAGCGCCTCCTGCTCGAGCCGATCGCCTACGCCAACGGCTCCACCCTCGACGACCCCGCGATCACCTTCGGCATCGTCTTCTCGAACTTCATGTCGAAGGGCGTGTTCATCTTCCAGGGCGGCACGGACACGATGATCAACCTCATGACCGCCGAGATGAAGGCCAACGGGGTCGACATCCGCCGCAACGTGCTCGTCGAGAAGGTCCACGTCGAGAAAGACGCTTCCGGCCGCCGCCGCGTCGTCGGCGTGAAGCTCCGCGGCACGCGCCTCGGCGAGGAAGCCGCGGTCGCCTGCGCGACCGTGGTCTCCAACGCCAACATCAAGGACACCGTCCTCAAGATGGGCGGCGAGGAGGCCTTCGAAGCCCCGTTCCTCGAGGAGGCCCGCAAGGTCCGCGTGAACACCTCCTCCTGCCAGGTCTACATGGGCGTCCGCGAAGGCGAGACCATCCCGCACATCGGCGACCTCGTCTTCACCTCCGAGGCCAAGCCGTTCTCGAGCCACGAGCTCGTCGACTTCCACACGACCTCGCGCACCTACTCGGTCTATTACCCGGACACCCGTCCGCACACCAAGAAGCCGCGTTACGCGATCGTCACGTCCGTCAACCAGAAGTGGGATGATTGGGCGCACCTTTCCGAGGCCGACTACGCGACGAACAAGGCGCGCGTCATCGAGGAATCCTTCAGGGGCCTCGAGAAGTTCATCCCCGACATCCGTTCGAAGGTCGACCATGCCGAGGCCGCCACGCCCCGCACCGTCAACCGCTACGTCCGTCATGTCGGCGGCACCTCCTTCGGCACCAAGT
>JBEGOO010000201.1:0-3962 GCA_041182045.1 Verrucomicrobiota bacterium | reverse complement strand
ATCATCAACCGCGATTTCACGCTGATCCTCGGCACGACCTTGGTCTACGCGGTGGCGTTGCTCGTCCTCAACCTCGTGGCGGACCTCGCCAAGGCCGCCCTCGACCCCCGCGTCGCCCGCCGATGAGCGCCCCGTCCGCCGTCCACCCGACCGAGACCGGTTGGCAGCGCTTCCGCAAGGATCGCGCCGCCGTCTGGGCCGGCTGGTTCCTCGTCTTCGTCGCGGCGGTCTGCGTGCTCTCCCCCCTGATCGCCCCGTACCCTTACCAGAAGCAGGATCTCGGGCTTGGCGCCGTCGGCCCGTGCGCGAGCCACTGGCTGGGCACGGATCTCCTCGGGCGCGACGTGCTTTCCCGCCTGCTGCAAGGCGGGGCCGTGTCGCTCGGCGTCGGCCTCGTCGCCACCGTCGTCGCCTTGGCCGTCGGCGTCCTCTATGGCGTCGTCGCGGGCCAGTCCGGCGGGTTGGTCGAGCGCGGGATGATGCGCGCGGTCGACATCCTCAGCACGCTGCCCCTCACGCTCATCGTCATCCTCTGCATGGTCGTCTTCGGCCAGAACATCTGGATGATCTTCCTCGCGGTCGGCGGCGTCTCCTGGCTCACGATGGCCCGCATCATCTGCACCGAGACCGTCTCCCTGAAGAACCGCCAGTTCGTCGAGGTCGCGGTGGCCCTGGGGCAGTCGCGCACCGGGGTCTTCACGCACCACTACCTGCCGAACCTGGCCGGCATCATCGCCGTCTACGCCACGTTGACCGTGCCGGGCGTGATGATGCTCGAGGCCTTCGTCAGCTTCCTCGGGCTCGGGGTGCAGGCGCCGATGACCTCGTGGGGTCTGATGATCAAGGATGGGGCCGACATCATGGAGGAGTGTCCTTGGCTGCTGATCGCCCCGTCCGTGGTCTTCGCCCTCACGTTGCTCTCGCTCAATTTCGTGGGGGATGGTCTCCGCGACGCCTTCGACCCCCGTTCCTCCAAGAAGTAGGCCATGCCGCTGCGTCGCTACATCGTGATCCGGGCCGACGGCGCCGAGGGCGAGGAGTTCGAGGTGGACTTGCCCCCCGAGGCCCCGGACTTCACCCGTCACCCCGCCACGGGCGAAGCCTGCCGACGGGTCCTGGAGTCCCCGTCGCTGACCATCCGCTACGGCGAGGGCGCCATGAAGCAGTCGGTGAACGATAAACGTCTGGCCCAGGCCGGCTTCCAGCGACTCGAGAAGGATGGTCAGGGCGGCTGGACCAAGATCAACTGAACACCGGACCGTTCGGCGACCTCGCCAAACGAAACACCCTGCCGTTGGGCAGGGTGTGACGTCGTCAGGGTGGGGCGTTTCCGCCGTGTAGGTGGGTCTTCAGGCCTTCGCGGTCGCCGCAGCGGCCTCGCGAGCGCGCTTCACGAGCGACTTCGCGGTGTCGGAGGGCTGGGCACCGAGCTTGATCCAATGATCGACGCGCTCGACGTTGATGCTGAGAGGGATGGCCTTGCCGCGGGCGGCCGGGTTGTAGTTGCCGAGGACTTCGACGAAGCGACCGTCGCGGCGGATGCTCTGTTCGGCGACGACGAGGCGGTAGGTAGGCTCGTTCTTGGTGCCGAAGCGTTGGAGGCGGATGCGTAGCATGTTGGTTGGTGAAAGAGGAAGGTGGAAAGACGCAGGAGGGCTGGGGGGAGTCAAGCATTCCCCGGCGGGAAAAGAGGAAATTTTAGCCCAGGGTTTCCAGGGGGTTATTCGAAAGACTCGAAATAAACCACTGGTTAAGAATGGTTTATCGTGTGTATTTTCAGGTAGCCGGGTCTAAAGGTATCGGGATGGGCACAAAAAACCCCGCCAAAAGGCGGGGTTTCGAGGGTAAGCCGGGGAGGGCTTACTTGGCGGCGACTTCGGAGGGCTCGAAGCGCTTTTCCTTAACCTTGGTGGCCGACTTGCCCTGGCGATCGCGGAGGTAGAAGAGGCGGGCGCGCATGACCTGCGAGACGCGCTCGACTTCGATCTTCTCGATGTTGGGGGAGTGGACCGGGAAGGTGCGTTCGACGCCTTCGCCGAAGGAGACGCGGCGGACGGTGAAGGTCTCGTGGATGCCACCGCCCTTGCGCTGGATCACGATGCCGGCGAAGAGCTGGGTGCGCTCCTTGTCGCCTTCGCGAACCTTGGTGGAGACTTTGACGCCGTCACCGACCTTGAAAGCGTCGTCGCCACGGCTGGTCTTCAGCTGGCTCTGGGTGGCGAATTGGATGAGGGGATGGTTGCTCATGGCTGTGGTGCTTGGTCTTTCAGTAGGTCCGGTCTGCGTTGCTGAGTCTTCTCGATTTGCCTTTCCCGGCGCCATTTGTCGATTTCGGCGTGATTTCCTCCAAGGAGGACCGGGGGCACCTCGAGACCATCGTAAACGGCGGGTCGGGTGAACTGCGGAAAGGCGAGCAACTTGCCGTTGTAGCTGTCCCCCGTCAAGGAGTTTTCCTCGCCGAGGACGCCGGGAATCTGCCGGCCGAGGCAATCGACGAGGACGCAGGCGGGCAGGGTGCCGTTGGTGAGCACATAATCCCCGATGGAGACCTCCCGGGTCACTTTCCGGTCCCGGAACCGCTGGTCGATCCCCTCGTAATGCCCGGAAACGAGGATTAAGTGGCTTTTTTGGGCTAATTCCCGGGCCAGGGGGTTGGTCAGCTGCTCCCCGTCGGGGCAAAGGTAGATGACCTCGCAGTCCGGGGTGGCCAGGGCATCCACCGCATCGAAGAGCGGTTGGCAGGTCATCAGCATCCCCGGTCCCCCGCCGTAGGGCATGTCGTCGACCTTCCGGTGCTTGTCCTTGGAGAAGGCCCGGATGTCGTGGGCCTTGAATTGGATCAGCCCCTTGTCGATGGCCTTGCCGATGACCGATTCCTGGAGGAACCCGTCGGCCATGCCGGGGAAGAGGGTGAGGAGATCGATGCGGATGGCCACGGGAGGAGGGCGCCCATCCAACGGGGGGCGGGACGCCAGGGCAAGCCGTCGGTGCGTCCTTTACTTCTTCTTGCCGGCGCCACGGAGGTCCATCCGGGTCTCCGGCTCGGCCGGGACCGGCTGGCCGACCGTGTCGACCGGGGAGGTGAAGAGGTAGCGCCAGACGTCTTCCTGCAGCGGCACGCCGTTGGCGTCCTTGGGCGGGTTCTTGCCGACCTGCACGAAGCCGTGGGCCTTGTTCGCGTCGCCCTTGACGTCGAACTTCGTGATCAAGCGGCGGGTGTTGCCGAACGGCGCCTTGGCCTCGTCGGCGTTCACGATCGGGCCGAACTTGTTCAGCCCCAGGAGCAGCCAGGAGCGCGGGTAGTGGTCCCCGGACCAGCCGCCGTCGAGCACGTGGCTGTAGCCGAAGAAGCGGTTGGCGGGCGTCGCCGAGGGCAGACCTTGCCAATTCTCGAGCTGGTCGCGCGGGCCGCAGAACATGACGATGCGGGCGCACTTCTGGGCGATGCCGAAACGGGCGGAGGACGTCGCCCCGTGCGAGGCGCCGGAGACGATGACCTTCTCCCAGTCGAGGCCCTTGCCGTCCTTCGCAAGGAACTGCTCCCAGCGGCCCTGCGGGTTGGCCTTCACCAGCGCCTTCACGAGCTGGAAGGCGCGTTCCTTCATGCTGTCGGGGACGGGGATGTCGATGTCCTTGGAGGCGTCGAGGCCGGTGGTGGCCTCGAGGCGGATGTTGCCGAGGTGCTGCGGGTCGTCGAGCGGTTCGCTGTTCAGCTTGCCGAACCATTCGCGGGCGTACGCCACCTGGATATAGTGCAGGCCGTAGCCGTTGACCTTGTCGGCGAGCGGCTGGCTATGGCCCATGAGCCAGACCACGAGCTGGCCGCGGGGCGCGACGCGCGTGTCGACGTTCGCGTGCTCGGTGTCGGCGGGCTTGCCGGCGGCCTCGAGGACGAAGCCGACCTCGGGGTGCGACTTGCAGCGCGGGTCGATCTCGCTGGCGCGGAGCGTGAGGCTGTAGGC
>JBEGOO010000200.1:0-5386 GCA_041182045.1 Verrucomicrobiota bacterium | reverse complement strand
AGGCCGCGGAGGCCAGCGCCAAGCGCGCCGCCGGTTCCGCCAAGATCAAGGCCGCCATCGAGGCCAAGGACTTCGACGCCGTCTGCAAGGTGGTCGACGAGGACTTCGCCGACGCGACCGGTTCGCGCAAGGCCATCGCGTCGATCAACAAGGCCATGCTGTCCGCCCGCATCGACCCCGCCAACAAGGAGCGCGCCCTCAAGTGGGCCGACCAGGCGGTCGCCGAGGCCGCGGGCGACGAGAAGCTCTCCGCCAGCCTGAAGCAGTATCGCGATCGGCTGGCGAACGGGGCGGCCCCCGCTACCCCCAAGGCCGGCGAAGCCGTCCCGGCCAAGAAGGTCGAGGTCAAGAAGACCGACAAGGGCGCCTGAAGGCCCGTCCAGCGCGAATCAGCCGGAGTACCCCTCCGGCTTTTTTGTGCCTGATCACCTTGGCCGGATCACGAAAGGGCGGCGAGGGGCGCGGTCAGGACTTCCGCGGGGCTGCGGCCGGCGGCGCGCAGTTCCCGGATCGACAGGCCGGCCGTGCGCTTCGCGAGTCTCCGGCCCTCCGCGTCCACGATCAGCGGGGCGTGCGCCCAGCCGGGCGCCGTCCAGCCCAAGGCGCGGTAGAGCAACAGCTGCCGCGCGGTCGAGAGCAGCAGATCCGCGCCGCGCACCACCTCGGTGATGCCCATCGCGTGGTCGTCGGCCACGACCGCCAGCTCGTAGGCCGGGAAGCCGTCGCGGCGCCAGACCAGGAAGTCGCCGAAATCCCGGCCCGCGACGAAGGCCTGCGGGCCCTGCAACGCGTCGGTGAACGCGATCGTCTCGCCGTCGGGCACGCGGAAACGCCAGTTCCGGGCGCCGGGCTCGCGGGCCTCGCGACCTTCACCGGAGGGCGGGCGGAGCGCGGGTGGGAAGATGGGCTCGGCGTCATCCTCCGCATGCGGCGCGGTCAACGCGCGGGCGACGTCCTGCCGCGACTTGTCGCACGGGTACAGCGCGCCGGACGCGTGGAGCCTCCGCCAGACCTCCGCGAACCACGGTTGCCGCTGCGATTGCACGTAAGGCCCGCGCGGGCCGCCCACGTCAGGTCCTTCCTGCCAGTCGAGCCCGAGCCAGCGGAGGTCCGCCATCGCGGCTTCCGCGAACTCCGGCCGGCAACGGGAGGCGTCGAGGTCTTCGGTGCGATAGACGAGGGTCCCGCCGTCGCGTCGCGCCCGTTCGGCCGCCAACGCGAAGGTGCGCGCGTGGCCGACGTGCAGGTAGCCGGTCGGGGTGGGCGCTAGCCGTCCGCGCGCCATCAGAGCGGGTTGCCCGTGGGGATGAACTCCCACGGCACGTCGAACTCGGCGGCGACCGCCGCGGCCAGCGCCTTCACGCCCCAGGTCTCGGTGGCGTAATGCCCGCAAGGGTAGAGGTTCCAGCCTTGCTCGTGGGCCTCATTGAAATGCTCCTCGCGCAGCTCGCCGGTGATGAGCGTGTCGCAGCCTTCCGCGCGGAGATGTTCGAGCGCGCCGCGGCCGCTGCCGCTGAGGATCGCGATCTTCTTCGGGCGGGCCGCGCCGAACTCGATGGCCTGGTAGGTCTCCGGGTAGCTCTTCTTCAGGCGACGGGCGAGGGTCGCGCGCGGGATGCCTTGGCAGAGGCAGGCGATGGGCAGGCCTTCGTAGTCCACGAACCAATCCACGACCTTCAAGCCGAGGTCGGCCGCGATGAGGGCGTTGTTGCCGATGACCGGGTGCGCGTCGAGCGGCAGGTGGCTGGAGTAGAGCGACAGGCCGGTCTTCTTCAGGGCGGCCAGGCGGAGGCGGCGCACCTCGCGTTCGGGTGAGACCGGGCGCCAACGCATCCCGTGGTGCACGATGAGGAAATCCACGCCGCGCTTGGCCGCCAGTTCGAAGACCTTCGCGCCCGCGTCGACCGCCGCGCCGACCTTGCGCACACGCGCCTTGCCTCGGTGCTGCAGTCCGTTGTCGGCGCCCGGGAAGTCGGCGATCTCCCGGCGGTTCGTCAGCAGGTCGCAGAAACGGGCGATGCGGAGGGCGTCGGCGGGCATGGTCAGAGAGGTTTGAAGCCGGCGGGCAAGGGGGCGGGACGAGCCAGCGTCGCCGGGTCGAACGTCGCGGCCTCGAGGCGCCGGCGCACCGCCGCCGCCGTGACCTTCAGCAGGTCGACGTCGCGCGTGGCCTCGTCGCGCACGCTGCAGGCGCCGAGGATCCATTGCTCGTCGACCTGGGAGAACTCCTCGACCTGCAAGGTCCGACGCGCGGTCCCGGCCGCGTCGAGCGACGTCGCCTGCACCAGCGCGCCGTACGTGCGGTCGAGCGCGAAGCTCACGCTGGCGGGCGCGGTCTTCGCCGGGTTGGTCGCGAGGAAGTAATGCACCGGGCGGCCGCGGCTGCGTTCCGTCTTCACGTAGCGCGTATCCTCCCAGTGGGTGTAGGGCAGGGCGAGGTCGGACGGCAACAGCAGCAGACCCGGCGCGAGCGGTTCGTCGGTCCGGGGGTTCTCGAGGGTGACGCCGCCGCGCCGGAGCCAGAGGCGGGAGCCCTGGGCCGACTTCGTGGCGATGAAGGCGAGCGCCGGCGTGTCGCCGGTCGGACGTAATTCCACGCGCACACGCGGTCCTTCGCTCGTCCAGCCGGCCCAGAGCACGCCGGGGACGGCCGGGGATGATTCGCCTTGGCGGGGCTTGTGGATGATCTCGAACTTGAAGCAGAGGTCCCCGTTCAGGCGGGAGGCGCGGAAATCGGCCAGGACTTCCTTCGCCTGCGGCGCGGTGAGCTGGATGTAGTCCTCACCGCCCACCCCCGGAGGCAAGGCGTGGGCATGGAAAGCCGCCAGCAGCGCCACCCAGCGGACGGTCAGGCTGAGCAGGGACGCGCGCACCGGAACTTACTTGGCCGGAACCGGAGCGGTCGGGGTGGCCGGGGTCTTCGCGGCCGGAGCCACCGGGGTGGCCGGAGTCGCGGGAGCAGCCGGCGCGGCCGGGGTGGTGGCGGAAGCAGGGGCGGCCGGGGCCGTCGGAGCCACCGGGGTCGGGGCGACCTTGGCGGGGGCGGCGGGCGTGGTGGCCGTGGCCGTCGGGGTCAGGGCCGAGGTGGTCTTGCTGGCGCGACCGACGAAGCCGAGGTAGAGGCCGAAGCTGAGAAGGAAGAGTAGCACCGTGAGGGTGGTCGTCATCTTGGAGAGGACGTTGGCCGACTCACCGCCGAAGACGGACTCCGCGGCGCCGCCGCCGAGGGCCGAGCCCATGCCGGCGTTCGCGCTGGGACGCTGCATCAGGATGATCAGGACGACCAGGAGGCAGACCAGGAAGAGGATGACGACGGAGGCGTAGAGCAGGAAGTCCTTCATCCCCGTATCCAAGGGCTCCCGGCCTTATAAAACAACGCCAAAATCAGGCCAGGGCGTAGGCCCCGCCGGCCACCCGGTAGGTCAGCCAGCGGCCCGAAGGGGGCGGGACGGTCCCCGTGGCGATGACCTGGTGGGCCTCCCCGACCTGCTCCCAGAAAGCCCGTCGGCGGGTGTCATCCAGTTCCCCCAGGACATCGTCGGCCAGGATCACCGGCGGGGTCGGGGCCCGCTGGGTGTCGCGTTGCAGGCGCGCCAGCGAGAGGGCCAGCACCAGGAGACGTTGTTGGCCCTCGGAAGCGTAGTCGGACGCATCCTCGCCGCCGAACAAGATCCCGAAGTCGTCGCGTTGCGGGCCGCGCAAGGTCGTGCCCGTGGCGAGGTCCGCCGCCCGCAGCTTCGACCAGGTCTCGGGCAGTTTGTCCGCCTCGCAGTCCGGCCGGTAACGCAGGTCCGCCCCTTGGTCGGGGAAGCCCGCGCGGACGCAGACCTCGCGCAAGGTCGCGGCCAGTTCGGGCAGGACCTGGGCGCGCGTGCGGGCGATGAGCTGGCCCGGCGCCTGCATCGCCTGCTCGAACGCGCGGAGCTCCTCGTCGCTCCGATGGTCGGATTTCAGGAGCGCGTTGCGCCCTTCGAGCGCCCGGGTGTAATCGCGCACCGCCGTCAGGTAGGCGCCGTCCGTGCCGCCGATGGCCGCGTCGAGCCAGCGCCGGCGATTGCCCGGCGAGCCGCGGACCAACCGCAGGTCGTCGGAACAGAAGACGATCGTCGGGAACTGTCCCAGATGCTGGGCCACGGAGGTCACGGGCGTGCCGTTCACCAAGGCCTTGCGCGAGCCTTTCGCCAGCCGGAGCTCGACCTCGGCGCGGTCTTCGCCCGCGAGGGCGACGTCGAGCCGCAGGCGGGCCTCGGTCGCGCCGGCGCGGATCAGCGGCGCGATCTCGGTGGTGCGGAAGGAGCGGAAAGCGGAGACCAGGCCGGCCGCCTCGAGCAGGTTCGTCTTCCCTTGCCCGTTGTCGCCCAGCAGGAACACCCGCGGCGCGTCGGTGGAGACATCCGCGAACGTCAGGTTGCGGAAGTCGGCCGCCCGGATGCGCGTCAGGCGCATGGCCTATTCCGGGATCACCAGGTTCATGCCGATCTTCAGCGCGCTCGGGCTGGAGATCTGGTTGGCGTTCGCCTTCATGATGTCGTTGGCGCGGGCCGCGGTGCCGTAGGCCTTGCGCGAGATGGTCGAGAGCGTGTCGCCTTTGCCCACGACGTAGGTCGTGAACGCCCGGCCCGGCGTGGCGGGCGGGGTGCCCGGGGTCGCCACGGAGGGGCGGTCCGGCGTGGCCGGGCCCACGGTGCCCGGCGGGGTCGTCCCCGGGGTCGCGCGCGGCTGGCCGCGGGTGAGGTCGGTGATCTCGCGCTTCAACTTGTCGTTCTCCGTGCGCAGTTTGCGCAACTGTTCCTGCAGGTCCCCTGAGCCCACGGCGTCGGGTTCCATCGGGCGGCCCGGCAGCTGCTGCATGAACTGCTTCTCCGCCGTGCGGATCATCTGCTCGACGATCTTGCGCTGCTCGGAGCCAGGCTTCAGGCGGATGTACTGGTTATAATGGTAGATCGCCGGCAGCGGGTCGTTGAGGTCGCTGCACATGCGGCCGGCCTCGAGGTGGGATTCGGCGGAGCCGCGGCGGGAGTCGATCACCTTCAGGTAGCACTCGAGGGCCTTGCGGCTTTCGCCTTGTTTCTGGAACAGCTGGCCCTGGCGGAAATCCGGATCCTCGGTCTCCAGCGTCCGGATCAGGCCCGGGGCGGAATCGTCGCAACCGACGAGCAGGAAGAGGACGAAGGCGAAGGCGGCGCGAACCATGCGCGGACAATCCCCGCCTGCCGACCCGCGTTCAACCCAAAATCATTCACGCAACGCCGCGTCCAAGGCCGCCGGCAGGTCCGGGGTCGACCAGGCGAAGCCAGCCTCGAGGGCCTTGGCCGGCACGACCGCCAGGTCGGCCAGCAGGGTCTCGGCGCCCATTTGGCCGAAGAGCAGTTTCACCGCCCAGGCC
>JBEGOO010000199.1:0-15977 GCA_041182045.1 Verrucomicrobiota bacterium | reverse complement strand
GTGACCTTGGCGAGCGGGCAGAGCTCCTTGGGGATGTGCGTGACGAAGGTCGGCTGGATGAGGCCGGGCTCGATGAGCTTGCCGAAGACCTCGTTGGTGACCTCATAGTCCTCCCAGTCGGCGCGCGGCTCGTGGAGGCCGAGGGCCTTGCACGCGGCGATCTTCTCCTCCTTCGTGCGCGAGAACCACCGCGGGTCTCCCGTGCGTTCGAGGATGAGGTCCTTGTACTTCGCCTCGCGCCATTCGCCGCCGAGCTCGATGGCGACGCCGTCCGGCCGGACGACGGTGGTCGTGCCCAGGACGTCGGCGCAGACCTTCTGGATCATCGAGCGGACGAGCTCCATCATGCCGCGGTAGTCGGTGTAGGCCTGGTAGGCCTCGAGCATCGTGAACTCCGGGCTATGCTTGATGGACACGCCCTCGTTGCGGAAGACGCGGCCGATCTCGAAGACGCGGTCCATGCCGCCGACGAGGCAGCGCTTGAGGTGCAGCTCGAGGGCGATGCGCAGGTAGAAATCGCAATCGAGCGCGTTGGAGTGCGTCTCGAACGGACGGGCCGCGGCGCCGCCGGCGATGGCGTGCAGGGCCGGCGTCTCGACCTCGGTGAACTGACGGCTCCAGAGGAAGCGGCGGATCGCCTCGACCACGCGGCTGCGGACGAACAGGCGGCGGCGCGACTCCTCGTTGACGACGAGGTCGAGGTAGCGCTGGCGGTAGATCTTCTCGGCGTCGGTCAGGCCGGCCCACTTCTCGGGCAGCGGGCGCAGGGCCTTCGAGACCAGCTTGTACTCGGCGACGCGCACGGTGACCTCGCCGGTCTTGGTGCGGAAGAGGCGGCCGCGGACGCCGACGAAGTCGCCCGAATCGACGAGCTTCTTGAAATGCGCGTCGTAGGCGTCGCCCAGGGCGTCGCGGGTGAAGTAGGTCTGGATCACGCCGCCGCGGTCGAGGAGCTTGACGAAGCTGGCCTTGCCCATGACGCGCAGGGCGACGATGCGGCCGGCGACGGAGACCTCGGGGCCTTCCTCGACGCCCTCGGGCAGGAGGCCCGGACACTCGGTCGAGACGTGGGTCTGGGCCCACTCGGCGCGGAACGGGTCCTCGCCGGCGGCGCGGAGCTGGGCGAGTTTCTCCTTCCGGACCGCGTGGAGGTCGTGGGAGATGGCGTTGAGGTCGGTCTTTTCGCTCATGTGGGCTCCCTTGAGGGGTGCCTCCGAGGGGCCCGGGAGGCAAGGGCGAAAGGTTCGGCGGGCGGGACGGTTTCCGTGTTGCGGACGGTCCGTTCCGGAGAATAACCGAACGCCATGAAGGCCTACCTCGACCTGCTTCGCCACGTCCGGCAGCACGGTGAAATCCGCCCGGACCGCACGGGCACGGGGACGATCGGCATCTTCGGCGCCCAGCTCCGTTTCGACCTCGCGGCGGGCTTCCCGCTCCTCACCACGAAGAAGGTCCACCTGAAGTCCATCACGCACGAGCTGCTCTGGTTCCTGTCCGGGAGCACGCAGAACGCCTGGCTGACGGAGCGCGGGGTGAGCATCTGGAACGAGTGGGCCACCGCCGAGCAGTGCGCCAAGTTCGGCCGGGCCGAGGGCGATCTGGGGCCCGTCTACGGGCATCAATGGCGCAACTTCGGAGCCACCCGGAAGCCCGACGGCACGTTCGCGGCCGACGGGGTCGACCAGATCCGCAAGCTGGTGGACGAGATCCGCCGCAACCCCGCCAGCCGCCGCCTGATCGTCTCGGGCTGGAACCCGGAGGAGGCCGACCAGGTGGCCCTGCCGCCCTGCCACACGCTCTTCCAGTTCCACGTCTCGACCGACGGGCGCCTCAGCTGCCAGCTGTACCAGCGCAGCGCCGACCTCTTCCTGGGCGTGCCGTTCAACATCGCGAGCTACGCGATGCTGACGCACATGATCGCCCAGGTGACGGGGCTGAAGCCCGGTCATTTCGTGCACACCTTCGGCGACGCGCACATCTATTCCAACCATGTGGAGCAGGTCGAACTGCAGCTTTCGCGCGAGACGCGCGCCCTGCCCCGCCTGGCGCTGAATCCCGACGTGAAGGACCTCTTCGCGTTCAAGTTCGAGGACATCGTGGTCGAGGGCTACGACCCGCACCCCGCGATCAAGGCCCCCGTGGCCATCTGACCGTGCGCCTCGGCCGTCCCCTCATCGCCATCGCGGCCGTCGCGCGCAACCGCGGCATCGGCCTCGCGAACAAGCTCCCATGGCGGATCCCGGAGGACTTCGCCTTCTTCAAGGCGACGACCATGGGCCAGGTCCTGCTGATGGGCCGCAAGACCTACGAGTCGATCGGCCGGCCGCTACCGGGTCGGACGACCGTGGTGCTCAGCCGCTCCGGGTTCACCGCCCCGGGCGTGATCACCGCAAACAGCTGGGAAGAAGCCGCGCAAGTCGAGCCCGGGAAGACCCTGTTCCTGGCCGGGGGGGCCGCCTTGTACGCCGAAGCCCTCCCTTGGTGCAGCGAGCTCATCCTGACCCATGTCGCCCTGGAGCCCGAGGCGGACGCCTTCTTCCCCGATTGGACGGGTCATTTTGACGCAGGCACCCTGCTCCACCAGTACCCTACCTGCGAAATGCGCCGCCACCTCCCCCGGGTCGGCCGAGCTTGATTTGCTTAATTTTAGGCAAAACCTGCCTTTAGCCTAACGGACCCTAGTCAAACGGCTAAAAGGGGCGTTTTTCCGCCTTTTGTCCTTTCCAAGGACTCCCCCCGCCCTACCGTCCCGACCATGCCGGACGGCCTGTTTACTTTCTTCGCTGCGCTGACCCTCGGTGCGGCCCTTCTCCTGGTCTTGAGCCGGAACGCCGTGACCTCGGCGATGGGGATGATTCTCGCCTTGGTCGGCATCGCGGCCGACTTCTTCCTCCTGGATGCCTACTTCCTCGGCGTCCTCCAGGTGCTGGTCTACGCGGGCGCCGTGATGGTGCTCTTCCTCTTCATCATCATGCTCCTGGACACGGACGACGCCACCGGGTCCTACCCCTGGAAGACGGCCGCCCTCGGCCTCGCCACGTTCTTCCTCCTCGCCGCCGGCGTCGTCTGGCTTTTCCACTGGTCCGGCGCCGTCAGCGCGACCGCGGCCGGGGTCACCCCGCCCGAGCTCTCCGCGAACCCGGCCGAGTTCACCACCGCCGCCAAGTCCTTCGGCCGCCTGCTTTACACCAAGTACCTCCTGCCCTTGGAAATCGCGGGTTTCCTGCTCCTCGTCGCCCTCGTCGGCGTCGTCTCCCTGAGCAAGGACGCCACGGAGGGCCAAGCCTGAGGATCCCGCCATGGAACACACCACCCTTTCGCACCACCTCCTGCTGGCCGGCCTGCTGTTCGCGCTCGGCCTGACCGGCGTGCTCGTCCGCCGCAACCTGCTCGTGGTGTACATGTGCCTCGAGCTGATGCTCGCCGCGACCACCCTCGCGATGGTCGCCTTCTCGCGCTTCGCCCACAAGATGGACGGCGCGGTCTTCGTCTTCTTCGTCATCACCGTCGCCGCCGCCGAGGTGGCCGTCGGCCTCGCCCTGATCGTGGCCCTCTACCGCCGCCGCGGCACGATCCAGTCCGACGCCCTCGACACGCTCCGCGACTAAGCTTTCCCGATGTCCCCCGACTTTTCGTCCCTGGTCCACTGGATCCTGTTCCTGCCGCTGGGCGCGGCCCTGTTCATCGCCCTCTTCCTGCGCCGCGCCGGCGCCCTCGCCGCCTGGCTCTCGACCGGCGTGGCCTTCGCCATCGCGGCCCTGGCGCTGCGCCTGCTGACCGCCACCCCCGCCGACACCCGCTGGCACGTCGAGCTCGCGAAGCTCGGCGACGTCTCCCTCGGCTTCGGCTACCTCCTCGACGCCAACGCGCGGCTGATGCTCTTCGTGGTGTCGTTCGTCGCCGCGTGGATCCACCTCTTCTCCGTCGGCTACATGCGGGACGACGACGCGCGCGGGCGGTTCTTCGGCGGCCTGTCGATCTTCATGTTCTCCATCCTGGGCATCGTCGTCGCCGACAACCTGCTCATGACCTTCGTGTTCTGGGAACTGGTCGGCTTCAGCTCCTACATGCTGATCGCCCACTACTTCGACAAGGACTACGCGGCCGCGGCCTCCAAGAAGGCCTTCATCGTCAACCGCGTCGGCGACCTCGGCTTCATCCTCGGCATCGCCTTCTGCCTCGCCCACTTCGGCACGCTGGACTTCGCCGCGCTCGGCGCGCTCAAGCCCGCGGCCGGCTGGCCCTGGTTGCTCGGCGCGCTCCTGATGTGCGGCTTCATCGGCAAGTCCGCCCAGTTCCCCCTGCACGTCTGGCTGACGGACGCGATGGCGGGCCCGACGCCCGTCTCCGCGCTCATCCACGCCGCCACGATGGTCGCCGCCGGCGTCTACTTCATGGCGCGGATCTCCTTCCTGCTGACGCCCGACGTCCTCCAGCTCGTCGCCGTCTCCGGCGCCGGCATGGCCGCCCTCGCCGGCCTCTGCGCGCTCGCCCAGACCGACATCAAGAAGTCGCTCGCCTACTCCACCTTGGCGCACCTCGGCATCATGGGTTGCGCGATCGGCCTCGGCCGCCCCGAGCTCGCCGTGCTGCACATGGCGATGCACGCTTTCTTCAAGGCCACCCTCTTCCTCGGCGCCGGCTCCGTCATCCACGGCTGCCACCACGAGCAGGACATGCTGAAGATGGGCGGGCTCGCCCGCAGGATGCCGGTCACGACCGCCGCCTTCGTCGCCGCGACGCTCTCCAATTGCGCCGTGCCCTTCCTCGCCGGCTGGTACTCCAAGGACGCGATCCTCGAGGCCGCCCACGAGCATAACCTCTACCTCTTCGCGTTGCTCGCCCTCGCCGCCGTCGCGACCTGCCTCTACAGCGCCCGCATGGTGCGCCTGGTGTTCTTCGGCCCGGCCAATTCGGAAGCCGCCGACCACGCCCACGAATCCCCCTGGACGATGACCGCCCCGCTGGTCGTCCTCGGCCTCGGCTTCTCCGTCGCCGCCGGTTTCGGCGCGACCACGCTCATCCCCGCCGCCGCCCTCGCCCGCGTCGCCGAACCGCTGCGCGCGATGGCCTTCCACGCCACGTCGCCCGCCACGCTCGTCGGCCTGGTCGCGCTGATCCTCGGCGGCTTCGCCTTCCGCTACTACGGCCGCGCCGCCGGCGTCGACAGCCTGCGCGCCGACCTGCCGCGCGTCTACGGCCTGCTCGAGTTCCGCTGGATGGACACCTTCTACGGCTGGCTCGTCGACTCCGTACAGCGCCGCGTCGCCGAATTCATCGCCTTCCTCGACCTGCTCCTGATCAACGGCGTCGCCGTCCGCTGGCTCGGCGCCGGCCTCCCCGCCGTCGTCGGCTACCTGACCGGGCGCACGCTGCACCGCGGCCAGACCCGGCTCTACGCCCTCAGCCTCGTCGCGGGCACCCTTCTCCTGGCCTGGTACTTCCTCGCCCGCTGACCCATGGATTCCCTCTCCCTCTTCCACGCCGTCATCCCGGCGGTCGCGGTCTACACCCCGATCGTCGTCGGTCTGCTCCTGCTCGCGGGCCGGCGCCTGCCCGCCGGTTTCGCCTCGGGCTTCGCCTTCGCCGGCTTCGCCTTGCCGCTCGTCCTCGGCCTGTGGCTCGTCTCCCCTTGGCCGGCCGATAAAATCGCCTTCAGCCAGCTCACGACCACCGGCTCCCTCTGGGGCTTCGAGTTCGGCCTCAACGGCCTCAGCGCGCCGCTGTTCCTGATGACCGCGGTCGTCGGCCTCGCCGCCGGCCTCAAGGCGCTCGACCAGGAAGTCGAGTCGCGCAACACCTACCTCGGCCTGCTGCTCTTCATGTTCGGCGGCACGCTCGGCGTCTTCGCCACGACCAGCGTGCTCGGCGCCTACTTCTTCCACGAGTTCGCGCTCATCCCGACCTTCCTCCTGACGCTCTTCTGGGGCGGCGCGGGTCGCCGGCCGGCCGCCATGCAGATGGCGATCTACCTCACCGTCGGCGCGATGGTCTCGCTCGCCGGCCTCCTGCTCGCGCTCGGCGCGGCCAAGACGGGCTACACCTCGACCTGGAGCGAGCTCCTCAACACCATCGACCTGCGCGTCGTCCCCGCCGCCACCACGGGCCTCGTGCTCTTCGGCTTCGGCACGCTCGCCTCGCTCTTCCCGTTCCACTCCTGGGCCGCCCCGGGCTACACCGCCGCCCCGACGCCCGCGTCGATGCTCCATGCCGGCGCCCTCAAGAAGTTCGGCCTGTACGGCATCCTGCTCGTCGCGCTCAACACCCTCGGCGGCGTGCATGGCTCGCTCGCGAACTGGTTCCTCGGCCTCGCCCTGGCCAACGTCCTCGTCGTCGGCCTGATCTGCCTCGCGCAACGCGACCTCAAGGAACTTCTCTCGTGGAGCTCGGTCGCCCACATGGGCCCGATCTTCCTCGGCCTCTGGGTCACCAGCGTCACCGGTCGCGCCGACGGCGTCGCCGCCGCGGTCTTCCTGATGGTCGCGCACGGCCTTTCCTGCGCCGCGCTCTTCCTCCTGGCCAACGGCGTGCGCACCCGCGCCGGCACCTACCGCCTCGACGAGCTCGGCGGCCTCGCCAAGCAGGCCCCGGTCCTGGCCGCGCTCTTCGTCGCCGCGACCATGGCCTCGATCGGCCTCCCGGGTTTCGGCAACTTCTGGGGTGAGATGGGCGTCTTCCTCGCCCTGCGCGACCAGTCCCTCTGGCTCCAGGCCGCCGTCGCCGCCACCGTCGTCGTCTCCGCGGTCTACGCGCTGCGCGCCGTCGCCGCGACCTTCTACGGCGAACCTTCCGCCGCCCTCGCGCGCCGCCTCGCGGTCGCGCCCATCGGCGACCTCGGCGGGATCGAACGCTTCGCCGCCGGCCTGCTGCTGGCCGCCTCCCTGGCGATCGGCTTCCAGCCCGGCCTCGTGACCCGCCTCACCCAGGACTACTGCCAGGACATCGCCAAGAACTCGGCCCTGCCGACGACCCCGGCGAAGCCGGCCGCCCCCACCGCCCCCGCCCCTTCCGCTCGATGATCTCCCTGCTCGCCAACATCGACCCCGTCTACAAGACGCTCGCCCCGCGCGCGGCCGACTGGCTCTCGATCCTTCCCGAGAT
Source organism: Verrucomicrobiota bacterium (assembly GCA_041182045.1). GTDB lineage: Bacteria > Verrucomicrobiota > Verrucomicrobiia > Opitutales > UBA953 > UBA953. Next base: position 8,876 of record JBEGOO010000199.1, on the reverse strand, counting down.
CGCCGTGGCCGGCCTCGGCCTGCTCTGCCTGCTCCAGGCGATGCTCCTGCCGCCGGCCCAACGCTGGCTCCAGCCGGCCACCGCCCGCGTCGGCCTCCTTCTCGTGCTGGTGATGTCGCTCACCGCCGGCACGGCCTGGAACCTGCCGCACGGCGCCGAGAACTTCCCGGCCGCCTTCTTCACCGGTCCGGACGGCCAGCCGGCCTTCCATGGCCTGCTGCGCGTGCAGCTCGAAGGCAGCGAGGCGGTCCGCCTGGTCTTCCTCGCCTGCGCCCTCGGCACCAGCCTGCTCGCGGGCCGCTTCCTCCGCGACCGCGGCGTCTCCGTCGCCGACTACCACCACGTGCTGCTGATCGTCACCGCCGCGTTCATGGTGCTGGCCCGCGCCAACCACTTCGTGGTCTTCTTCATCGCCCTCGAGACGGCGGCGGTCGGCCTCTACGTGCTGGTCGGCAACCTCCGCCGCAGCGCCGCCTCCCTCGAGGCCGGCGTCAAGTACCTCGTCGCCGGGGGCCTGAGCTCCGCGCTCCTGCTCATGGGCATCGTCCTCGTCTACGGCTCGCTCGCGACGCCGACCAACGACTCCCTCGGCTTCGGCGACATCGCCGCGGCCCTCCAGGCGAGCCAGGGCAACGTCAACCCGCTCACGCTCGCGGGCGTGGCCCTCATCTTCGCCGGCGCCGCCTTCAAGCTGGGCGCCTTCCCTTTCCACACCTGGATCCCCGACGTCTACCAGGGCGCCCCGACGCCCACCACGGCGTTGCTGGCCACGGCCTCCAAGGCCGCCGGCGCCTTCGCCTTGCTCGTGCTGGTGACCGGACCGTTCGCCGCCCTCGGCGCCAAGTTCGGCCCGCTGCTGGCCGGTCTCGCGATCCTCACCCACATCGCCGGCACCCTCGCCGCCCTCGCCACCACCGACGTCAAGCGGACGCTCGCGCTCTCGGGCGTGGCCCACGCCGGCTTCCTGCTGGCCGCCATCGCGGTGGCCGTGATCGCCCCGAACGTCCACTTCGAGACGGTCGGCGGCCTCGCCATCTCGGCCGAGCACGCGATCTACTTCTACCTCTACGCCTACATCCTCGGCACGTTCCTGACCTCGGCCGCGCTGGTCAGCCTGCCGGTCGCCGCGGACCATGACCGCCCGCTCCTCGGCCTCCGCGGCCTCCTGCGCCGCTCGCCGGTGCTGGCCTCCGCCCTCGGCTTCGGCATCGGTTCCCTGGCCGGCATCCCGCCGTCCGTCGGCTTCGTCGCCAAGCTCATCATCCTCGGCCTCCTCGTGAAGGCCAAGCTCTGGTGGGTCCTCGGCGTCGCGCTGGCCGGCGTCGCCGTCAGCATCCACTACTATTTCTCGCTCCTGCGCGAGGCGTTCATCCGCCCGACCGAGGACGGCGCCGAGCTGGCCCCCTTGCCCGTGCCCACGGCCACCCGCTTCCTGATCGGCGCGCTCTGCGCCGCGACGTTGGCGCTCGGCGTGGTGATGCTGTTCTAAGCCTTCCGCCCGCGCGGGTGGTGGCGGCGGTGCGCGTCGGCCAGGGCCGAGCGCTCCACCGACGCGTAGATCTGGGTCGTCGCGATGTCGGCGTGGCCCAGCATCTCCTGGATCGAACGCAGGTCGGCCCCGCCGGCCAGCAGGTGCGTCGCGAAGGCGTGGCGAAGAAGGTGCGGCTTGACCGACGCCGGTAGTCCCGCCCGGAGCGCGGCCTGCTTGACGGCCAGCCAGAAGGTCTTGCGCGAGAGCGCGACGCCCCGGGCGCTCAGGAAGAGGGCGCTGCCGGTGCGCGGGCGCGTCAGCTTCGGCCGGCCGGCGGCGAGGTAGGTGCGCAGGGCGACGAGCGAGGTCTCGCCCACCGGCACGATGCGGTCCTTCGAACCCTTGCCGCGGACCCGCACCAAGCCCGCCTCCTCATCGACCGCCTGGAGCTCGAGCCCGCAGAGCTCGGAGACGCGCAACCCGGAACCGTACATCAGCTCGAGCATCGCCCGGTCCCGCAGGCCCTGCGGGGTGGCGGCGTCGGGCGCGGTCACGAGCCGGGCCATCTGCTCGGCGGAGATCAGGCCGGGGAGCTTGCGCCGGAACTTCGGGCCGCGGGCGAGCTCGGTGAAGTCGTCGCGGCGCACGCCGGCGCGGACCAGATGGGCGGCGAAGGAACGCACCGCGGAGAGCCGCCGGGCCAGGGAGGCGGGCGCCTGGCCGCGGCGATCGAGGGCGCGCACCCAGCCGTCGACGTCGGCGAGGCCGACCTCGCCCCAGCCGGTCTTGCCGGCGCGCCCGCAATGGGCGGCGAAGCGGAGCAGGTCGGCTTCGTAGGCCTCCGTCGTCAGCTTGGCCAGGCCCCGCTCCAGCGACAGGTGGCCGAGGAAGGCGTCGATCCCTTCCCGGAGGTCGGGCGGCACGGCGGCGGCGCGGACGTTCCTCGGCATGACGCATCAGTATTGCCCCCGCCCCCGCGGAGTCCATAAGGATTGGTCATGTCCAGCCAGCGCGAGCGCGCCATGAAGCCCACCGACCTGCGGGGAATCCTCCGCTACGTCCCCATGTTCCGCGACCACGTGTTCGTGATCGCGGTCGACGGCTCCATCGTGGCGCACGAGAACTTCGCCAACATCGTGACCGACGTCGCGGTGCTCCGCAGCCTCTCGATCAAGGTCGTCCTGGTCCACGGCATCGGCCAGCAGCTCGTCGGCCTCGCCGGCGAGCACAACATCGCCCTCTCCGACGTCCAGGGCGAAGGCCCCACGGACGCCACGACCATGTCGCTGGCGCGCGAGGCCTCGGCGCTCGTCTCGCAATCCGTCCTCGAGAACCTCTCCCAGGCGGGCCTGCGCTGCGCCATCACCAACGCCGTCCGCTCCACCCGCATCGGCCGCCTCAAGGGCGTGGACCACCTCTACACCGGCAAGGTCGAGAAGGTCGACGCCGCGATCCTCAAGTCGATGCTCGCGCAGGACATCCTCCCGCTCGTCACGCCGATCGTGTGCGACCGCGAAGGCCAGTCCCTGCGCGTCAACAGCGACCACCTGGCCATGGAGCTCGCGGTGGCGCTCGGCGCCTCGAAGCTCATCTACCTCACGCCGTTCAGCGGCCTGCAGGTCGACGGCGTCGTGCAGCTCAACCTCCCCGAGGACGACCTCAAGCGCCTGCTGGCGGACAAGCACGCCAAGCTCGACCCGCGCATCCGCAGCAAGGCCGTGCAGGCCGCCAAGGCCCTCGACGAGGACGTCCCGCGCGCCCACATCCTCGACGGCCGCGTCTTCGGCTGCCTCCTCACCGAGATCTTCGACAAGGTCGGCCTCGGCACCATGGTGCACGCCAACGACTACGACCGCATCCGCCAGGCGAAGAAGAAGGACGCCCAGGCGCTCTACAACCTCGCCAAGCACGGCGCGAAGACCGACGCGCTCGTCGCCCGCACGCGCCAGCAGATCGAGCAGTCTTTCGCCGAGTTCTACGTCTACGAGATCGACGACAGCATCATCGGCTGCGCGGCCCTGCGCCCGTACCCGGACGGCAAGTCGATGGAGCTGGGCGCCGTCTACGTGCAGCCCTTCTACCACGGCCGCGGCGTCGGCCGGAAACTCGTCGAGTTCGCCAAGCGCCAGGCCAAGAAGCTCGGCGCGAAGAAGCTGATCGCGCTCACGACGCAGACGCAGGGCTTCTTCCAGTCGGCCTGCGGCTTCGTCCCCGGCACCTTGGCCGACCTCCCGGCCGAACGCCGCAAGTCCCTCAAGGCCAGCGGCCGCAACTCGCAGGTGCTGTCCTTCCCGCTCAGCCGCCTGAGCGACTCGGTGCGCTGATCACTTCGCGGTGAAGTAGGCCCGCTGCTTGTCCGAGATCGGCAGGCCCACCTTCTCCATGATGAGGAGGAAGTCCTCCCACGCCGTTCGCTTGGCGGTCGCGGACGGGTTGTGCAGGAGGTAGTTCGGGTGGAAGGTCGGCATCAGCGGGATGCCCTGGAAATCCAGCCACTTGCCGCGCGCCTGGGTGATCGGCGGACCGCCCGGGTGCAGCGCCTCGCAGGCCTGCGCGCCGAGGGCGACGATCGCCTGCGGGCGGACGATCTCGATCTGGGCGCGGAGGTACGGGAGGTTGAACGCCAGCTCGCGGGCGTTGGGCGGACGTTTGCCGAGCGGGGTCGGCGGCTCCGGTCGCCAGCCCATGACGGGGGCGAGATAGATGAGTTCCTCGCCGATGGCGCCGGCGGCGAGGATCTTGCGAAGCAGCTCGCCGGAAGGGCCGACGAACGGACGGCCGGCCTCGGTCTCCTCCAAGGTCGGGGCCTCGCCGACGAAGAAGATCCGGGCATCGACCGAACCATGACCGAGGACCGGCTTCTGGTTCTTCGCGAGCAGGTGACGGTGGGTCTCCGGACAGGCGAGGATCATCGCCTGGAGCGCGGCCAGACGGGCGATTTTATCCCCGGCCGGCAAGGCGACCACCGGCGGCTCAGGGATGGGCGCCACCGGGGCGGCGGCGGGTGTCCCGGCGGGCTTGACGACCACCGGGCGCACCGGGGCGGGGGCGGCGGCCGGACGCGCGGCCTGGGCGGAAGCGGTGAAGGCGGAGACCGGGGAGACCGGGGCCGGCCGGGCCGGGGCCGCCGAGGCGGCGGGAGCGGCGGCCGGGCGCGCCGCCCCGGAAACCTTGCGCAGGAACTCGAGCGACTCGGCCGAGACGCTGACACGGTTGACCCCCAACGCACGTTGGCGCTTGAGCTCGTCGAGGAGCGCTTCGATGGCGTCGGCGGGGTCGATCACAGGCAGGGAGGCGAAAAAGGTGGGATTCTCGAGCCGGATGGAAAAGGCCCTTTTTTGATGAAAAAGCCCATGAGCACCCCAGAAAACCCGCGTGAAAGAGCATTTGGCGAAGGGGGCCGCTGTCAACGCAGGTCCTAGGCTAGACCCCCTATTGTGAATAAACTTGCCCTCGGCCCGCTAATGGACCTTATCAGTGGTCAGGCTTGTCTCGGAACATAACCAAAGTAAGAGGCAAGCCCCGCAAGAATCCGGTGAGTTGACGGTCGCTAAGACGGCAAATCGAAATCCGAAGGTCGGAAACGGGCAATGCGGTGAAGGTAAACCAAGCAAAACAAAAGATATGGAAAACAAACTGTTCGTGGGCAATCTGCCCTGGGCCGCAACCGAAGCCGACATCCGCGCTCACTTCTCCCAGGCTGGCGAAGTGGTCTCCGTGGAAGTCATGATGGACAAGTTCACGGGTCGTCCCCGCGGCTTCGCCTTCGTGACCATGGGCAACGCTCAGCAGGCTCAGGATGCGATCGCCAAGACCGAGAACGTCGATTTCATGGGTCGTCCCCTGAAGGTCAACGTGGCTCGCCCCCGTGAAGAACGTCCCTCCTTCGGTGGTGGCGACCGTCCCCGCTCCGGCGGCTTCGGCGGTGGCGAACGCCGTGGCGGCTTCGGCGGCGGCGACCGTGGTGGCTTCGGCGGCGGCAGCCGTGGTGGCTTCGGCGGCGGCGAACGTCGTGGCGGTTTCGGCGGCGGCAATCGCGGCGGCTTCGGCGGCGGCGATCGCGGCGGCTACTAATCCCCGGATTCACTAGCACCTTTGAGGGGCGTCGTCAGACGCCCCTTTTTTGTGCCCGGCCAGCCCGATGGCGGCTTTGGGCTGGTCGGCCCGGATGGAATCGCCGACCCTGCCCCACCCATGCGCCGCCTCCTCGCCCTTCTCGCCGTCGGCCTCGCCTTCGCCGGCGCCCGCGCCCAGGAAATCCGCGGCCTGCCGTTGGAGCCGGAACTGGTCGTCGTGCTGAACCTCGACCAGGACTTCCGCCTCGAACGGAGCGGACAGGCCCTCTACCAGCGCCTCATCGACTTCAGCCGCGCCGGCGCGACTCAAGGCGTGGATCCGGCCGAGCTCGCGGCCACGCAGAAAGCCTGGGCCGAGGAACTCGGGGTCGACATCCACCACCCCTTCCGCCGGGCGGCGCTAAGCCTCGACGGGTTGCGCACCGCGGTCACCGGCGGACCGCGGCATCTCGTCTTCGTCGCCGAAGGGGACTTCCGGCTGGCGCGCTTCCAGGCCTACGCGGGCAAACGAGTCATCCCTTCCCGCGAGATCGCCGGCCGGACCGTCTGGAGCTACGTCGACTGGATCAAAGGCGGCGCGAGCGAGGCGCAGCGCGCCCTCATCGAGGACAACCTGCGGAGGATGCCCGCGCTGGCCAACATCGTCTTCTTCCTCCACGAGGACCGGCGGCTCGTCGCCTGCGAGGCGGGCGACCTGCCGACCGTGACGGCCCGCGCCGACGGGCAATCGCCCTCGTTCCGGTTCGACGCCGTCACGGCGGCCGATCGCGCCGCGCTTCCGAAACCTGCGTTGACCGTGCAGCTGGAAGGCCGGGCCTTCCAGGCGCAGGTGCTCGGCCAACCCGAGAAAATCGCGCGGCTTACGCTCCACGCGGGCGAGGACGCCACGGACGAGGTCGTCCGGCTCCGGGGCGACTTCACCAGCGAGGTCTTCGCGCAACAAGCCGCCGGCCAGATGCAAGCCGGCCTCGCGCTCGTCCCCACGATGCTGGCCGCGCGGCCCGACGACACCGCGGATGACGCGCGGATGAAGACGGCCCTGCGCGCGCTCGCGCAGGCGACGACGCCGGTGCTCCGCCAAGACAAGACCGTCACGGTGGGACTGAAAATCAAGGACACCACCCTGCTTGAGATTCTGTCAGCCTGCCTCGAGCAGCTGGAGAAAGATCGCAGGACGGCCGGGGCCTCGACCCGCAAATAAGAGGCTTTATAAGCGTTTTTCTTGGGAGTTTCCCCCACCGGAATGCTTTGGGCTAGCCATGGCCGAACTAAGATTTAACCCCAAGGTTAATCCCTCAAAACCCATGCGCCTCCTCCTCGCCTCCCTGCTGACCGCCACCAGCGCCGCGCTGCCGGCCCAGCAGTTCGACACCCGCGGCATCCCCGCCGACGCCGCGATCGTCGTGTTGACGGCCCCGAGCACCGGGCTGCAGATCAACAATTCCCCCGAGATGAAGGCCCTGCGCGAGCGCATGGAGAAACTCTCCGCCAAGGCGAGCAAAGGCGCGGTGCAGCCCAACTACGAGAAGATCCTGCAGGAAGAACTCGGCTTCAACACGAACGACACCAACAACGCCTTCGCGGTGGGTGTGAACGTCGCCATGGGTGCCAACGGCCAGCCGGCGTTCTCCGGCGCCGCCATCCTGCACGTGAAGATCGACCCCAAGAAGGTCGAGGCCTTCGCCAAGAAGCGCGGCGTCGCCGCCCTGACGGCCGGCGGCAAGAGCGGCTGGAACGCGATGCAATTCGTCGCGGCGATCGTCGACCCCAAGGGGCAGACGACGGCCGACGAAGAGAGCTTCCAGATCGGCCTCTTCGTGATCGACGCTTCGACCGTCGCCATCGTCCAACCCAAGGATGCCGCGGCCTGCTTCGCCAGCCTCGCCGGCAAGGCCCCCTCCTACGCCCTGAATCCCGCCCAGAAGGCCTTCGCGGCCGAGACCGGCAAGGCCTACGGCTTCTTCGCCGTCAACATGGCCCGCCTGCCTTCCACCCCGGAGCTCGAGCAGGCCGGCCTGGCCAACGCGATGATGGCCTTCGGCGAGAAGGGGCCGAACCAAGTCTACCAGATCGCCGCCAACTTCACCTCCGCCGAGAAAGCCAAGACCACCGGCCAGCAGATCCAAGGCTTCCTCGCCGCCGCCCCGCTGCTCCTCGCCATCGACCCCGCCGAACCCGTCGAACAGCAGGCGCTGAAGAAGATGGGGGGCGAAATCGTCTCGGCCATCCAGCCGGTGAAGGTGGAAGGCACCCGAGCCTCTCTGGTCGTCTCGATGGAGACCTCGAAACTCATCGGCATGGTCTCCCAGATGTTCGACCTCGCCGAGAAGCAGCTCGACACGCAAGCCGGCGCCCCCGCCACCAACCCGACCGTCAAGGCCGCCGGCGGCAAGAAGAAGCCCGTCGCCCCGGCGACCAGCAAGTAAGGTTTTTTTACAGTCGTCAAAAGGGCGCCTCCGGGCGCCCTTTTTCGTGCAAAAGGTCTGGAGGGCTATGGGCCGGAAGGTTTAGTCGGGGTACCCACCTGACATGAAGCCCCTCTTGCTCCTCGCCGCCCTGACCCTGGGCCTCGCCCCCGCCCAAGCCGTCGAAACGAAAGGCATCCCGGCCGAAGGCGTGGGCTCCTTCCTCTTCCTCTCCGTGCGCCAGCTCGATCAATCGAAGATCGGCACCGCGCTCGACAAGGCCTTCGGCGATGAGATCCGCGCCAACGCCGGCCTCGTCGTCCTGCGCGACAAGCTCGGCTTCGATCTCGAGAAGGACCTCACGGAGGTCGCGGTCGGCGTGTACCAGAACCCGGCCAAGGCGAACCCCGACATCGTCGGCGTGCTGCGCGGTCGTTTCGACGTGGCCAAGATCGAGGCTTACGCGAAATCCGTCCAGGCCGCCTCGCGCCCCGCGGGCAAGTTCACCGCTTGGAACGCCGAAGACCTGGGCCGCGCCCTCGGCGCGAAAGCCAAGGACGCCTCCAAGACCGGCATCCCTTTCGTGATCCCGGTCTCGACCGACACGCTGATTGTCACCGATGAGTCGCTGGTCCAGGCCGCGGTCGAGGCCTACACGGGAGCCAAGGCCTCCTACCAGCCCTCGAAGGTCGTCGCCGAGCGCCTCGCCGCCCCGACCGCGCCCTTCCTGCTCGTCGATGTCGACGTCGAAGGCATGAAGAAAGCGGCGGACACCAACGGCGTCGTCCACGCCCTCCTGACGGTCGGCGAGGCCGGACCCGACCTCGTCGTCGCGACCGACCTCACCCTGATCAACGCGGGCAAGGCCACGCAGCTCGCCAGCCAGGTGAAGGGCATGGCCGGGATGATGAGCATCGGGCTCAT
>JBEGOO010000198.1:0-2847 GCA_041182045.1 Verrucomicrobiota bacterium | reverse complement strand
TCTTCAAGCTCATCCATGGCATCCTGAAGGTGCTCCGGCTCGCCGGCGACGAACGCGGCACGCGGATCGCCGTGAAGGATTACCTCGACCTCGCCGCCCTGGGCACCATCGCGGACCTCGTCCCGTTGCGCGCCGAGAACCGCATCCTCGCCTCCCATGGCCTGCGAGCCCTCGGCGAGGCCCGGCGTCCCGGCGTCCGCGCCTTGATCAGCGTCAGCGGCATGGAGCCCGGCGGCGTGCTGACCTCGGTCGACGTCTCCTACCGGCTCGGGCCGCGCATCAACGCGAGCGGTCGCCTGGCCGACGCCTCGCTGCCCTTGAACCTGCTGCTGGCCGAGGACGAGGACGCCTGCCAGCGGGATGCGGCCCAGCTCGACGCGATCAACCGCGAACGTCAGGAGATCGACAAGAAGGTGACCGAGGAGGCCACCGCCCAGGCCGAGGCCCAGGGCGCGCTGGCCGGCCATGTCGTCTTCGGCGATTGGCATCCCGGGGTGGTCGGCATCGCCGCGGGCAAGATCTGCCGGGCCTTGGATCGGCCGGTCATCGTGCTCGGTCAGGAAGGGGAGGTCGCCAAGGGCTCCGGTCGCAGCGTCCCGGGCACGAATCTCGTCGAGGCGCTCGCCGCCTGCGCGGACCTGCTGAAGACCTATGGCGGTCACCCGATGGCCGTCGGCATCTCGCTCGCGGCGGCCGATGTGCCGGCCTTCCGGGTGCGCTTCGCGGCCGCCGTGGCGGCCCAGCGGGTCGAAGGCGCGGTGCTCACCGATGGCCGCGACCTCGACATCGTCCATTGGATGAAGGCCACCGAGGTGACGGATCGCCTGCTCGACGACCTCGAGCTGCTGCAACCGTATGGGGAAGGTAATCCGGAGCCGATCTTCGGTTTGCGCGGGTTCGTCTTCGATCGTCCGCCCACACCGTTCGGCGAGGGGAATTTCCGGCACCAGCTGACCTTGGCCGGTGGCCGTCGCCTCAGTTTCGTCGCCTGGCGCATGGCCAACCGTCTGCCCGAGGTGGGCCGTCCCGTCGAACTCGCGGTCCGCTTGCAGTGGAATCGCTGGCAAGGCCGGCGTCTGCCGCAGGCCGAGATCCTGGATTGGCGCTACGCGTCCTGAGGCTCAGCGCTTGGGCGCGGGCGACTTGGCGGCGGCCTCGGGGGCCGCGGGGGCGGGCACGACCGGTTCCGGCGCTTGTCGTTCCTCGATGCCCTTCAGCCGCACGCCATGACCGCCGGCCTCGCCGGGCAGCAGGAAGTAGAGGGCACGCACATCGTCCTGCTGGAAGATGCGCATCGAGTAACCGAGGTGGAAACCGTCGGCGGCCTTGGTGTGTATCTCGCCTTCGGCGTAGGTGTTCGGACCACCGCCGGGTCGGAGGATACCCTTGCCGTTCGGCGTCAACGCCAAGGTCTTGGCGCCGAAGCGCACCTCGAGGTCGGCCCCGGTGAGGTTGATGAACTGCATCGAGCCGAAGGGGAAGGCGCCTTCGCGGTCGTCGATGGCGTTGATGGTGGTGCCGGTCGGCGTCTGGTTCACGAGCAGCAGGTAGCGGCCATCCCCGGCGAACGTGTAGGCGGCGAGGGGCTTATGTCGGGGGCGTTCCGCCGGGGCCGGCTTCGCGTCGGCGGGGCGGGGCTTGCCGTCGGGTTTGCCGGCCTCAGGTCTGCCGTTGTTGGTCCGAGGGGTGCTCGGGGCGGGGTGGTTGACCTGCTCCTGGTGCTGGGCGGCCGCGCGCGCGAGGTCGTTGATCTCCTGCGTCAGCTGCTCGATCTTCGCCTTGAGCTGGCCGGTCTCGCCGTTGGCGCCAGGCCGGGCCTTGCCTCCGCGCTCCCGGGCGTCGGCCGTGAGGAATCCCAGTCGCTTCTGCGCCGTCTCCAGTTCCTGCGACAGGGCCAGCATCCGGGCCTGCGCCTGCGTCAGCTGTTGGTGGGCGGCGGCCACGGTCGGATCCGGCGTCGGCGCGCCTTGGTCGCGCAGGACGAACTGCAACGGGTTCGGGCCGACGTAGCTCTGCTCGGTGGTGAAGAAGTCCGCGCTGAGGTCCAGGGGGCGCACGTCCTTGCCCTCCAGGAAGCCGGCGCCGAGGATGGGGCCATCGAACGACAGCGCGCGGAACTTCACGCGGACGCGGCCGGCGGGCGCGTCCGGGGACTGCGCCGGCAGGGCGGCGATGGCGAGGAGCAGGGCGAGGCAGGGGCGGAGCATCAGAGTTCCTTGGGGGTGAGCACGCGGACCGAGACGATCTGGAAACGCCGGCCGAGCAGGCGGTTCACCATCTTCAGCTGCGGGTTGAACTGGTAGGAATCGGTCGCGCCGCAGACCTCGGTCTCGGGCGGTTGGGACGGGTCGCAGAACTCCGGCGTGCGTTGCACGACCGCCTCGATCCAGCAACCCGCCTTGGATGTCAGGGAACCCGGTTGGCTCGTCACATCCCCGTAGCAGCGGATGACGAACGTATCCGACCGGGTCGTGAGCGCGGGGCCGATCACGGAGAGGATGTCGGACTGCATCAGGGCGGTCGGGGCGCCGGTGAGGAGGTGCCCGCGGTTCACGCTCTCGGTGCGGGGGTCGCGCATCTGCAGGTTCGTCTGGATGCCGCTGTCCGGCGGCGTCCAGGTGACGCTGCCCGGCGCGGTGTTGCTCGCGAGCAGGTTGAGGTCGGCGACCGGGGCCGCGGGCGACGTGCGGTTGGACAGGTTGCCGCCGTCGACGTCGGCCCGGACGATGGCGTTCTGCAGGCAGCCGACGAGGGAGGTGTCGAAATGGTAGCCGCAGAGGTAGCGGTTCACGAACTGCGCGAGGCCGATGAAGGGCAGGGGGATGGAGTAAGACTCCGTCGCGCTGT
>JBEGOO010000197.1:0-2763 GCA_041182045.1 Verrucomicrobiota bacterium | reverse complement strand
TGGAGGAACTCCATCGCGAGATGGATGCCCTTGGCCTCGCGGCCGGGGAGGGGGAGGTCGCGGCCCTTGGTGGCGCCGACGGTGAGGATGACCGCGTCGAAGTCCTTGCGGAGCTGTTCGGCCGAGACATCGACGTCGACGTTGACGCCGCACTTGAAGGTCACGCCTTCGTCCTCGAGGAGCTTGATGCGGCGGAGGACGACCTCCTTCTTCTCGAGCTTCATGTTCGGGATGCCGTACATGAGCAGGCCGCCCGGGCGGTCCGAGCGCTCCAGGACGGTGACGTTATGGCCGGCGTGGTTGAGCTGCGCGGCGGCGGAGAGGCCGGCGGGACCGGAACCGATGATGGCGACCTTCTTGCCGGTGCGCTTCACGGGCGGGCGGGGGATGACCCAGCCGTTCTCCCAGCCCTTGTCGACGATCGAGACCTCGATGTTCTTGATCGTCACGGCGGGGCGGTTCATGCCGAGGACGCAGGAGCCTTCGCACGGGGCGGGGCAGACGCGGCCGGTGAACTCCGGGAAGTTGTTCGTCTTGTGCAGGCGCTCCAGCGCCTCGCGCCAGAGGCCCTTGTAGACGAGGTCGTTCCACTCGGGGATCAGGTTGTTGATCGGGCAGCCCGCGGCCATCCCGCTGATGAGCTTGCCCGTGTGGCAGAACGGCACGCCGCAGTCCATGCAGCGCGCGCCCTGGGTGCGGAGCTTCTCGTCGGAATGGTGGTGGTGGATCTCCTTCCAGTCGCCGATGCGGACGAGCGGTTCGCGGTCCGCGGGGAGCTCGCGCTGGAATTCAAAGAAGCCGGTAGGTTTTCCCATGATTTGCGAAGGTGTGGTGTCTGGTGAGGGTGGGCTCAGCCGCCGCCGACGCGGGCTTCGTCGCGCGCGTTGATCTCGAACGCCTCCTGGAGGGCGGCGTCGCCGGAGAGGCCCTTGGCCTGCGCGGCGGCGATGGCCTGCAGCACGCGCTTGTAGTCCTTGGGCATGACCTTGACGAACTTCGCGACGGCCGCGTCCCAGTTCGCCAGCAGGGCCTTGGCCTTCTGGCTGCCGGTGAGGTCGGCGTGGCGCTGGACCAGCGCGCGCAGCTCGGTGGCGTCGGGGCCCTCGACCTTCTCGAGGCCGACCATCTGCTTGTTGCAGCGGGTGGCGAAGTCGCCCTTCTCGTCGAGGATGTAGGCCACGCCGCCGGACATGCCCGCGGCGAAGTTGCGGCCGGTGGCGCCGAGGACGACGACCTTGCCGCCCGTCATGTATTCGCAGCCGTGGTCGCCCACGCCTTCGACGACGGTGGTGACGCCGGAGTTGCGCACGCAGAAGCGCTCGCCCGCGACGCCGCGGAAGAAGGCCTCGCCGGAGGTCGCGCCGTACAGGGCGACGTTGCCGAGGAGGATGTTGTCCTCGGCCTTGAAGGTGGCCTTGGCGTCCGGGTAGACGAGGATGCGGCCGCCGGAGAGGCCCTTGCCGACGTAGTCGTTGGCGTCGCCCTCGAGCTCGATGGTCACGCCGGCGGGGATGAAGGCGCCCAGGGACTGGCCCGCGCTGCCCTTGAACTTCAGGTGGATGGTGCCGTCCGGCAGGCCGTGCCAGTGCTTCTTGGTGATCTCGTTGCCGAGGATCGTGCCGACGACGCGGTGGGTGTTCTTGATCTCGCCTTCGTAGCGGACCTTCTCGCCCTTCTCGATGGCCGGGCGGCACTTCTCGAGGAGGACGGAGAGGTCGAGGCCCTTCTCGAGGCCATGGTCCTGCTTCTCGGTGCAGAAGCGGCCGACCTCGGGGCCGACGTTCGGCGAGTAGAGGAGTTTGGAGAGGTCGATGCCCTTGGCCTTCCAGTGGTCGACGGCGTGGCGCGCCTCGAGGACGTCGGTGCGGCCGACCATCTCGTTGAGGGTGCGGAAGCCGAGGGAGGCCATGATCTCGCGGACTTCCTGCGCGATGAAGCGCATGAAGTTGACGGCGTCGTTGGGGTCGCCCTGGAAGTTCTTGCGCAGCTCGGGGTCCTGGGTGGCGACGCCGACGGGGCAGGTGTTCAGGTGGCAGACGCGCATCATGATGCAGCCGAGGGACACGAGCGGGGCGGTGGCGAAGCCGAACTCCTCGGCGCCGAGGAGGGCGGCGACGACGACGTCGCGGCCGGTCTTGAGCTGCCCGTCGGTCTCGACGACGATGCGGGAGCGCAGGTTGTTGAGGACCAGCGTCTGGTGGGTCTCGGCGAGGCCGAGCTCCCAGGGCAGGCCGGCGTGCTTGATGGAGGTCTGGGGCGAGGCGCCCGTGCCGCCGTCGAAGCCGGAGATGAGCACGACGTCCGCGTGCGCCTTGGCGACGCCGGTGGCGATGGTGCCGACGCCGACCTCGGAGACGAGCTTCACGCTGACGCGCGCGGCGCGGTTGGCGTTCTTCAGGTCATGGATGAGCTCCGAGAGGTCCTCGATGGAGTAGATGTCGTGGTGCGGGGGCGGGGAGATGAGGCCGACGCCGGTGGTGGAGTGGCGGACCTTGGCGATCCAGGGGTAGACCTTGCCGCCGGGGAGCTGACCGCCTTCGCCGGGCTTCGCGCCCTGGGCCATCTTGATCTGCACTTCCTTGGCCTGCGTGAGGTAGAGGCTGGTGACGCCGAAGCGGCCGGAGGCGACCTGCTTGATGGCCGAGTTCTTGGAGTCGCCCTGGGCGTTGGTCCAGGTGTAGCGCTCGGGGTCCTCGCCGCCTTCGCCGGTGTTGGACTTGCCGCCGATGCGGTTCATCGCGATGGCGAGGCTCTCGTGGGCTT
>JBEGOO010000196.1:0-9953 GCA_041182045.1 Verrucomicrobiota bacterium | reverse complement strand
CGCTCTGGGCCTTCGACGCCCCGAAGGCTTGGTTGGGCGCGAAGCTCCTCCAGGATCCCGGTCAGGATGCGGAGGCCCTGCTCGCGACCTGGTTCGCCGCGGCCTACGGTCCCGCGGCCGCCGAGATGCGCGCGGCTTACCGTGTCCTCGAGGGCGCGTGGGAACGCGACGCGCGCGCCGGGGGCGTCGACCAGTGGATCCGCCATTTCCGCACCGAGGGGTCGACCTGGGTGCTCACCTCGGCGGAGCTCACCGCGGTCTCCGCGCGGGTCGAGGCCGCGCGTCGCCTTCTCGCGGCCCAGGATAAGCCCACGTTCCGGCTCGCCAACCAACGCTGGCGCCTCGAGCAGTTCGCCGAGGCCTGGGCGTTGAGTTGCGCCTTCCGCGGCGTCGTCGAGACCCGTCGCGCCACCGACCCGGCCAACGCCGCCGAAGCCGTCGCCCAGCTCAGCGCCTTATCCGCCGCCGAGTCCGCCTACCGACGGACGGAGTCCACCTTCAACACCGCGTGGGGGGCGTACGGACTGCCGGTCGCCTGGAGCCGTTTCGCCGCCACCAATCCTCGCCCCGAGTGGCTCGACGCCGCCATGCCTTACGGTTTCGCGCGGGTGGCCGGACCTACGCGACGGGCGCTCGCCACCTGGGCCGCCGGCGACACGCTCGGCAACGGCGCCGCGCTCTGGAGGCTCGCCCAATTACCGGAAGACCGCGAACGTCGCGAAGCGCGCATGGATCGCACCCAGTCGCGCAACAACAGTGGCACTTACTTCATCGGCGAACTCAGCCCGAGTCGGCGCAACCAGGTGAACGGGCGTCCGGAGGATGAGTGGCCCCATTACAACGCCCATATCCTCGCCCCGGCAGGAAAGGTCAAAGGGGTTCCCTACACGAATAGAGGAGATGTCGGCAGCGGCTGGAGCGACCGCCTCGTCACCGGCTTCATCCTGGATTTTCAAGTGGAGCTGGATGCGGCGAAGACCCGCGACCCCGAAGCCAAGGCTCGGTTGGTGCTGACTTTCACCGACGGGAAAAAGACCCGGACGATCGCGCAGGAATGCCGTCCGACCGGTGGACGTCTGGTGGTGGAAGTTCCCGACGGCTTCGACTGGGGTGTTTCTGGTCAACCCGACGATTGGCGCGGGGAAATCAGGTATTCGCTCCGGTATGAACTGACCTTCGAGAAGGAGGTTGCGGTCAAGGAGATCGACCTTGTGCTGTGGAGCCCTCGCCGCTGAGCCATGGTCAAGCGCCTCTTCGATATCTTCTTCTCCCTCGGGTGGCTCGTGCTCTTCACCCCGCTCATGCTGGTCGTCGCCGGACTCGTCCGCCTGAAACTCGGCTCCCCGGTGCTCTTCATCCAGGAGCGACCGGGGCTGCGCGGGCGGCCCTTCCGCATGGTGAAATTCCGCACCATGACCGACGAGCGCGGCCCCGATGGGCAGCTCCTGCCCGACGAGGTGCGTCTCACCGCCTTCGGGAAATTCCTCCGCGCCTCCACCCTCGACGAGTTCCC
This sequence comes from Verrucomicrobiota bacterium, assembly GCA_041182045.1. GTDB lineage: Bacteria > Verrucomicrobiota > Verrucomicrobiia > Opitutales > UBA953 > UBA953. Next base: position 8,440 of record JBEGOO010000196.1, on the reverse strand, counting down.
CGAGATGTGGAACGTGCTCGTCGGCGACATGAGCGTCGTCGGCCCGCGCCCGCTCCTCATGCGCTACCTCCCGCGTTACGACGCCTTCCAGGCCCGGCGCATGGAAGTGAAGCCCGGCGTCACCGGCTGGGCCCAGGTCAACGGCCGCAACGCCCTCAGCTGGGAGCAGAAGTTCGCCTACGACGTCTGGTACGTCGACCACCGCACCCTCTGGCTCGACCTGAAGATCGTGGTCCTGACCTTCTTCAAGGTCTTCGCGCGCTCCGGCATCAACTCGGACAAAGCGGCGACGATGGAGGAGTTCCGGGGTGGCGGGTAGAGGTTGACCCGTTGATGGGGTGGGGGAAAAAGTGACCTTCCCGGCTATCCTTGCGGAAGTTCTCCCAGAGCGCTTATCACCGGGAAGGAGCCTTTTTCATCTCCCTTTCGAGAGATGAGGCATGACACGACCCGCCGACGATCTCGTCAAACCAGCAAATACCCTAGTCGGGCGGCCAATTCATGATTTTGACTTCCGCCCCCGGGGGTAGCCGGCCCTCCAGCGACTCGCCGCGCGACAAGTTTCGCCAGATCGCCCAGCCGTAATAATCAACGGCTTGAAGATCGAAGTGGGCCTTGGAGGCATGGTGGTAGACCGGCACCATGGCTTTGGTTTTGATCTCCGTGGGCAGCCCTCGCTTGATGGCCTTGAGGATGATTTCGCGTTTTTTACGGATCGGCAGGGAGTCCGTGATGATGACGGGATGCGCCAAGGGAACCCAGGCTTGCGACTCGGCGATCGCCCGGGAGAGGTGCTTCGCGTAGAACTCCCACGGGTCTCGGTCGTCGGGAGCGACGTTCGACTTGGCGATGACCAAGGCGAGGATCTTGGGTGGCCGACTGGCGGCGGTCAGCGCCTTGTAGACCTCCGCCCGGACCGAGGCTTTGTTGACGGACGCATGGAAGTACTCGATGTCCTGGCCTGAGCCCAGGAGTTTTGCCCGCAAGCCATGAAGCCCGAGCACCTGGCTGGCCGCGAGCTGGCCGATGACGCAGACGATAAGGAAGCGGAATGAGCCCGCCGCGCTAAAATCCAGGTTCCCTGATTCATCGATGAACACGAAGTCCGGCATGTGTCTCCGGATGCTCGGCATCCTTTGGGCTCGTGCGAGAAGGCTTGTAGCCTAGGCCTGGACCCGGAGGCCGCCTCAGGGCAAGTGCCGAGGGGGCGCCGACCTTGACCGCCAGCTGACTAAGCCTTCTTCACGCCCAACGCCCGCAGCGCCGGATCTTTCACCAACGGCAGCTCCACCGGCGCGCCGCCATGCTGGGCGGATTGATAAAGCGCGAGGATGAGCTCGACGGCTTTGCGGCCTTCGACGCCGTCGACCGCGGGGGAGCGGCCGGCGCGGATCGCCTCGATGGCGTCGACGAGGTTGAGGCGATGCCACCCGTGGCTGATCGCCTTGGGGTCGGCCGCGCCGGCGCCACCGGTCTCCTGCGCCGAGGCGAGGAACCCGGCGTCGGCGGGAAGGGGCGGGTCGAACTCGAAGGAGGTCAGCTTGTCGTCGCGCAGCACCGCCGCGCCTTGGGTGCCGTGGATGCGGATCTCGGCGGGGAAGCCCGACGCCGACCAGCAGGCGGTGGAGCCGGCCAGCGTCGCGCGGGCGCCGTTGGCGAACTCGATCCAGCCGACGGCGATGTCCTCGACCTCGATGCCGGCATGCGCGACCAACCCGAGGGTGGCCGACACCCGCTTCACCGGACCGAGGAACCAGAGGAGCAGGTCGATGGTATGGATGCCCTGGTTCATCAAGGCCCCGCCCCCGTCGAGCGCGTAGGTCCCGCGCCAGGCGGCGGAGTCGTAATAGGCCTGCGTGCGCCACCAAGGGATGAGGGCCGAGGCCAACGTCACCCGCCCGAAGCGACCGGCGTCGAGCGCGGTCTTCAGCGCGATGGAGCCGCGCACGTAGCGGCGGGGCAGGATGCCCGCCACCGTCACGCCGGCGGCGCGCGCGGCGGCGATCAACTCATCGCATCTGGCCAACGTCACCTCGAGCGGCTTCTCGACGACCACATGCTTGCCCGCGCGGATGCAGGCGAGGGCGGGCGCGAGGTGGTCCCCGCTCGGGGTGCACAGGCAAACGACGTCGATCGACGGGTCGGCGAGGAGCGCCTCGGGGGTCGCGGCGACGGCGCAGCCGTGGGTGGTCGCGAACGCGGCGGCCTTCGCCGGCGTGCGGTTGTAGGCGGCGACCAGGCGCGCGCCCGGGATCTCGGCCAAGGCCTTGGCGTGGAACTCGGCGATCATGCCGGTTCCCCAGATGCCGAACCCGAGCGGTCGTTGGGACATGGTCCGAGTTAGAGGGCAAGAGGGCAGGGGGGCAAGGAGAGCCGTGAGGCTCGGAGGCACAGAGGCTCGGTTGACCAGACGACACGTTGGTATGGCCGATAGTCCATTAGTTGACCCGTTGACCCGTTGGCCCGTTGACAAGGAATCCCTCAGGCAGGGCCTGGACCGCGTCACGACATAGCTCCTTCCCCTCGCTCCCTGTTAACGTGGACCCTAAGCTTGGGCTTTGTGGTCTTTGTCTACGGGCCAGCCTGTGCCGGCCTCTTCGCCTGTCTCCCTTGCCAACGTGTCAACTTGCCAGCCGGCCAGCTAGTGGCCGGGCCGCCTTTTTTCTGGCATAACCGCGCCTCCTGCGGGTATTTAAGTCGCCACTGCTTATGCGTATTCTGGTCACCGGCGGCGCGGGCTTCATCGGGTCGAATCTGACCCGCCTCCTTGTCGCGGGCGGTCACGCCGTCACGGTGGTCGATAAACTCACCTACGCCGGCAATCTATCCTCCTTGGCCGATCTCCAAGGCCGGACCGGCTTCGCCTTCGTCCAAGCCGACATCTGCGATGCCGAGGCGATGCGCCGGACCTTCGCTTCGGCCCAGCCGGAGGCGGTCATGCATCTCGCGGCCGAGTCGCACGTCGACCGCTCGATCGACGGCCCCGGCGAATTCATCGCGACGAACGTCACGGGGACCTTCCAGCTCCTGCAGGCCGCGCTCGGCCACTGGCGCTCCCTCGAGGGCGCCGCCAAGGACAAGTTCCGCTTCCTGCATGTCTCCACCGACGAGGTTTTCGGTTCCCTTGGCCCGACCGACCCGGCCTTCCACGAGTCGACCCCTTACGACCCGCATTCCCCGTACAGCGCGAGCAAGGCTTCCAGCGACCACCTCGCCCGCGCCTGGATGGACACCTACGGCCTGCCGGTCGTGGTGACGAATTGCTCCAACAACTACGGGCCTTACCAGTTCCCCGAGAAGCTCATCCCGGTCGTCATCCTGAAGTGCCTGCGCGGCGAAGCCATCCCCGTCTACGGCAAGGGCGAGAATATCCGCGACTGGCTCTACGTCGACGACCATGCCCGCGCGCTCCTCGCCGCGGTCGAGAGGGGGCGCCCGGGACGCACCTACTGCATCGGCGGCGACAACGAGCGGCGGAACATCGACCTCGTGAAGCTGCTCTGCTCGCTGCTCGACGAATTCCGCCCCCGCGCCGACGGTAAGCCGCACGACTCGGCCATCACCTACGTCACCGACCGTCCCGGCCACGACCTCCGTTACGCCATCGACGCCCGCCGCGCCCGCGCCGAGCTCGGCTGGGCCCCGCAGGAGGATTTCCAGAGCGGCTTCCGCAAGACCGTCCGCTGGTACCTCGACCACCCCGCGTGGATCCAAGGCATCCTCGACGGCTCCTATCGCCTCGAGCGCCTCGGCAAGATCTGACTTCCATGAAAGGCATCATCCTCGCCGGCGGCTCCGGCACCCGTCTGCACCCTCTGACGCAGGTCATGAGCAAGCAGCTTCTGCCGGTGTACGACAAGCCGATGATCTATTACCCGCTCTCCGTGCTCATGTTGGCGGGCATCCGCGAGATCCTGGTCATCTCCACCCCGCAGGACCTGCCGCGCTTCCGCGAGGTGCTCGGCGACGGCTCGCGCCTCGGCTGCCGCTTCGACTACGTCGAACAAGCCGTCCCCAACGGCCTCGCCCAGGCCTTCGTGCTCGGCGAGAAGTTCATCGGATCCGAAGACGTCTGCCTCGTCCTCGGCGACAACATCTTCTACTCCGCCGGCTTCGGCGACCTGCTCAAGTCCTGCCGCAATCCGCAGGGCGGCATCGTCTTCGCCTACCACGTCAGCGACCCCGAGCGCTTCGGCGTCGTCGAGTTCGACGCCGCCGGCAAGGCCGTCTCCATCGAGGAGAAGCCCAAGGCGCCCAAGTCCAGCTTCGCCGTCCCCGGCCTCTACTTCTACGACAACTCCGTCGTCGGCATCGCCAAGGCGCTCAAGCCCTCGGCGCGCGGCGAATACGAGATCACCGACGTCAACCGCGAGTACCTGCGCCAGGGCAAGCTCGGCGTGAAGGTGCTCCCGCGCGGCACCGCCTGGCTCGACACCGGCACGTTCGACTCCCTCCTGCAGGCTTCGCAGTTCGTCCAGATCGTCGAGGCCCGCCAAGGGTTCAAGATCGGCTGCATCGAGGAGATCGCCTGGCGTCGCGGCTACATCGACGATGCCCAGCTGATCAAGCTCGCCGAGCCCATCGCCAAGTCCGGCTACGGCGAATACCTCAAGGCCCTCGTGGGCGGCCCGCGATGAGCGCGCCTTGCGCCTTGGTCGACCTGCCGGTCCGCCGCGACGACCGCGGGGCCCTGGCCTTCGCGGAGGTCGGCCGGTCTTTGCCCTTCGAGGTCCGCCGCGAGTTCCACCTCTTCGACCTTCGTCCGGGGGTCGCCCGGGGCGGGCATGCGCACAAGGCCTGCCACCAATTTCTGGTCGCGATGGCCGGCGAATTCGCCGTCACGACCGACGACGGCGCGGGGGTGCGTTCGTGGCTGCTCGCGAGCCCGGCGCAAGGCCTCCACGTCCCCCCGGGGCACTGGGTGGAGCTGATCCCACGGACCGCGGGCGCGGTCCTCTCCGTCCTGGCTTCGCACGGCTACGACGAGGCGGACTACCTCCGGACCCGCGAAGCTTTCGACCGCCATGTTCATTCATCCTAGCGCCGACGTCCAGACGACGCAGATCGGGGAAGGCACCCGGGTCTGGCAGTACGTGGTCATCCTCCCGGGGGCCGTCATCGGCCGCGATGGCAACATCTGCTCGCACTGCTTCATCGAGAACCAGGTGCGCGTCGGCGACCGCGTCACGGTCAAGTGCGGGGTCCAGCTCTGGGATGGCGTGACGCTCGAGGACGATGTCTTCGTCGGGCCGAACGTGACGTTCAGCAACGACCGGCACCCGCGTTCCCGCAACCAGGCGGCCGCCTTGCTGCCGACGTTGGTCCGGAAGGGCGCCTCCATCGGCGCCAACGCGACCATCCTGCCGGGTCTCGTCATCGGCGAGGGCGCCATGGTCGGCGCCGGCGCCGTCGTGACCAAGGACGTTCCGCCCGGGGTCACCGTGGTGGGCAATCCCGCCCGCGCCGTCCGATGAGGCGCTTCTTCTCCAGGCAGGCCCATAGCATGGGCAAGCGCTGGCGCACCGCCGCGTTCTGGCTCGCGACCCGGCACGGCCGGGTCAGCAAAGCCGGCCGGCTATGGTTGCACGTGCCCTTGCTTTGCGACGGGGCCGGCCAGGTCGCCCTCGCCGCGGGCATCAGCGTCGGGTATGGTCCGGCTCCGATGCTGGGCGACGGCACCGTGCGGCTGCAGGCCCGCGCGGCCGGCGCGCGGATCTCGGTCGGCGAAGGGACTTCGTTCTCCAACAACGTCCAGGTCGTCGCCGAGCAGGCGGTGACGATCGGCGCCCGCTGCCTCATCGGCGACGCGGTGCTGATCCTGGACTCGGATTTCCACCACCTCTCCGCGGAAGGGCGCCATCGCCTCCCGGGGGCGACGGCCCCGGTCGTGCTCGAGGACAACGTGTTCGTCGGCAGCCGCGCGATCATCCTCAAGGGCGTGACCATCGGCAAGGACAGCGTCATCGGCGCCGGGTCGGTCGTCGTCCGCTCCATCCCGCCCGGGGTCATCGCCGCCGGCAACCCCGCCAAGGTCATCCGCCCTCTTTGATCCCATGAACGTCCCCTTCCTCGATCTCAAGGCCATCAACGCCCGGCACGCCGCCGAGCTCAAGGCCGCCACGGCCCGCGTGATCGACTCCGGTTGGTACATCCTCGGCGAGGAGGTCAAGGCCTTCGAGGCCGAGTATGCCGCCTGGGTCGGCTCGCCCCATTGCGTGGGCACGTCCGATGGGCTGTCGGCGCTCATCCTCGCGTTGCGCGGCTGGAAGGAGCTCGGTCTGCTCAAGGACGGCGACGGGGTCGCGGTCCCGGCCAACACCTACATCGCCTCGATCCTCGCCATCACGGAGAACCGTCTCCGTCCGGTGCTGGTCGAGCCCGACGAGGACACGTTCAACCTCGGGGCCGCGAAGCTCGCCGCCGCCCTCACGCCGGACGTGAAGGCGGTGCTGGCGGTGCATCTCTACGGCCAGCTGGCCGACATGCCGGCCATCGCGCGGCTCTGCCGCGAGCGCGGCCTGCTCCTGCTCGAGGACGCGGCCCAGTCGCACGGCGCCCACCTCGGCGGCGTGAAGGCCGGCGCCTGGGGCGACGCGGCCGCCTTCAGCTTCTACCCGGGCAAGAACCTCGGCGCGCTCGGCGACGCCGGCGCGCTCACCTGCAAGGACGCGAAGCTCGCGGCGATGGTCCGCGCGCTCCGCAACTACGGCTCGCACGAAAAATACAAGAATCTCGTCCAGGGCCCGAACGACCGGCTCGACGAGCTGCAGGCGGCCTTGCTCCGCGTCAAGCTGCCGCACCTCGACGCCGACAACGCCCGTCGCCGCGAGATCGCCGCGCGTTACCGCCGCGAGATCAAGAACCCCGCCGTGCGCCTGCCGTCCGTCCGCGCCGACGAGACTTCCCACGTCTGGCACCTCTTCGTCGTGCGCGTCGCCGACCGCGCCGATTTCCAGCGGCGGCTGCTCGACCGGGGTGTGCACACCGTCATCCATTACCCGATCGCGCCGCACCATCAGGAGGCTTACGCGAAGGAGCTCGGCCATCTGGAACTTCCGCTGACCGAGGCCATCCATCGCGAGGTCGTCTCGCTCCCGATCAGCCCGGTGATGACCGACGAGCAGGTGGCGCACGTCATCGCGAGCGTCTGAAGGCCATGACCTGCCCCCCGGTCCTGATCGTCGCCTTCAACCGTCCCGAGACCGCCCGGCGGGTCTTCGCGGCCGTCCGCCAGGCCCGTCCGGCGAAGCTTTTCTTCGCCTGCGACGCCCCGCGGCCCGACCGGCCCGGCGAGGCCGCGCGCGTCGCCGAGGTCCGCGACCTCCTCCGCGGCGTCGACTGGCCTTGCGAGGTGCGCACGCGGTTCCCTGAGGCCAACCTCGGCTGCGGTCCCGGCGTGAGCTCCGCCATCACGTGGTTCCTCGCCGAGGCCGGCGAAGGCATCATCCTGGAGGACGACTGCCTGCCGACGCCGGCGTTCTTCCGTTTCTGCGCCACGATGCTCGCGCGTCACCGCGACGACCCCCGCGTCGCCCTGGTCGCGGGTTCCAACATGGCCCCGTTGGTCGAGCTTCCGGCCTCGCATGGCTTCAGCCGCGTGACTTCCTGCTGGGGCTGGGCCACCTGGAAGCGCACCTGGGACCGGTTCAGCTTCATCCCGGCGCCGATCGGCGCCGACGAGCCTTGGACGCGCGGGCTCCACCCCAACGCCGTGGATTTCCTCCGGCGCAAGTTCGCGGCGATCGCCGCCGGCGAGGTCCGCACGGTCTGGGATTACCAGTTCATGGTCCAGGCGTTGCGCGCCGGCCAGCTGACGGTGGTCCCGCGGCGGAACCTCGTCCTGAACATCGGCTTCGACGGTACGGGCACGCATTTCGGGAAAGGCGGTCGTCCGTGGGCCGCGCCGGCCTTCGCGTTCGATCCGGCGGATGATTGGTCCGACCATCCGCCGGTCGCGGCCGATGCGCGTTACGACCGCCATTACCTGACCTCGGGCCATCGCGGTTCCTCCAAGTTCATGCGGCAGGTGCTGAAATGGAGGATCCTCTGGGCCCGTCGGCGTCGGCCCGCCGACGCTTGCCTGGCCGATTGAGGCGAGGCGTTTTGGTTCGTCAGCGGCCCCGTCGGCGGCTATTCCGGGGATCGGGATGAAGATACTCCACCTCTCCAAGATGGATACCGGCGGCGGCGCCGCGGACGGCTTCGTCCGGATCCACCGGGCTTTGCTGGGGCAGGGGCATGAGTCGGTCGCCTACGCGATCAAACAGCGGCGTCGCGACGTCCCCGACCTCGTCGACGCGCGGGGGCTGCTGGGCTTCCTCGAGAAGGCGCGCTGGGCCCTCGGGCGCTTCTGGGCGAAGCTGCGCCGCCTCCACCTCAAGCCGGTCGGCGTGTACGATTTCGACGCCGAGGCCAACTACCCCGCCGCGCCGATCATCCG
>JBEGOO010000195.1:0-4694 GCA_041182045.1 Verrucomicrobiota bacterium | reverse complement strand
CGTCTCGCGCGCGGGGATGCCGTTGAAGACGCTGCCGTCCTTCATCGTGAAGGCGAAGCCGTGGTAGCCTTCCTTCACCTTCGAGGCGGGGTTCAGCACGCTCTCGATGATGTAGTCGAGGGGGGCGCTGGCGCCGAGGCTCGAGAGGTCGGGGCCGAGCTTGCCGCCGGCGCCGCCGATGGCGTGGCAGAGCGCGCAGCCGTTCTGGCGATAGACCATCTCGCCTTCGGTCGGGTCGGCGCCCTTCTTGACGGCCGCGACCATCCCGTTGACCTCGGCGGCGAAGTCGCGCGCGCCGGCCTTGGCGCCGGTGAGCGGGGTCAGCACGTCGACGAGTCCCTTGCCGCCGCGCCCCATCCCGCGCGCGGCCTGCAGGGCGGCGGCGTACGTGTCGGGGCCGAGGTCGGCGGGGAACTGCTTGGCCAGCCGGCCGACGAAGGCGGCGTTGGTGAACAATTCCTGCCAGGTACGCACGGCTTCATCCTTCTTGAGCTGGGCGAACACGCCGGGGAGGAGCCGGAGGGCTTCGGCGGGCGCGTGGACGGAGAGCCCGATCAGCGCGCCGCGCCGGACGGCGAGGGGCTGGGTCTCCGCGGCCAAGGTCTTGAGCGCGGCGACCGTGGCGGGCTGGCCGATGTCGCGCAACGCCTTGAAGGCGGTGTCGCGGACGGCGGCATCCTTGGTCTGGCCGGCGAGTTCGGCCGCCTGCGGGATGAAGGCGGCGAGTTTCCACGCCCCGCTGAGGCGGAGCGCGGCGAGGCGCAGGTCGCGGTTCTCCGACTTGAAGAGCGTGCCGAGGGCGGCGAGGTCGCCGTTCGGACGGGCGTTGCGGCCGACGGCGGCCTCGACCATGGCGCCGGCGGCGCGGACGCGCGCGGCGGGCTGGAGGGCGCCGTCCTTGGTCAGTGCGGCGAACAGGTTGGTGAGCTCTTCCGGGCCGCCGGAGCAACCGATGAGCTCGATCCACGGACCCGTGCCGGCGGCGTCGAGCTGGCGACCCGCGAAGAGCTGCTTGATGAACGGACCCGCGACGACGGGGTCGGCCGTCCGCACGACGTGCTCGAGCTGGGCTTCGCGACCGGCGACCTTGTCCGGGTGCGCCGCGAGGTCGGCCAGCCAGACGCGGGCCAGCTCGTTGACGCTGGTCCAAGCGGCGAAGTCGAGGAAACTGTCCTCGGGGTTGCGCGGTAGGTGGGCGAGGATCTGGTCGGCGGCGGCCGGCGTGCCGAGGCGCGCGAGCGCGCGGAACGCCTCGAGCTGCACGCGCGGGTTGGCGTGGGTCAGCGGGGCGGCGATCGCCGGGAGGTCGCTCTCGCGGACGAGGCGGTTCGCCTTGCCCAGCTCGCGGAGGGACACCTGCACGGTCACGGGGTCGGCGCTCTGCAACATGGCCAGCAGGGCGGTCACGCTGTCGGTGCGGCCGCTGAGCAGCCAGGCGGCGTGGCGGCGGGAGACGTCATCCTTGGCCCAGGCGTTCACGGCCTGCTCCAGCGCGGCGGGCGCGAGTTTCAATAGCTCGCGGCGGGCCTGCTCGAATTCCCAGCGGTTCGGGGAGGTCAGGTTGGCGAGCAGTTCGGCGGTCGGCCGGCCGGCGACGGCGGTCCAGGCCAGCGGCTTGCTGCCGGCGGGGGCGAGGCGCCAGATGCGGCCACGCTGCTTGTCGCGGCGCGGGTCGCGGAAATCGACCTCGCCGTGGTTGATGATCGGGTTCGTCCAGTCGGCGACGTATAGGCCGCCGTCCGGCCCCATCGACAGGCCAATCGGACGGAAGGAGGCGTCGCTCGTGCGCACCACGTCGGGTTGGGCCTGCGTGATGTAGCCCGACTTCGCCTTGGTGTCGGCGGTGAAATCGTTGAAGGCGAAGCGGACGATGCGATGGGCGCGGAAATCGTTCGTGATCGCGTTGCCCTGCCAGGCGGCGGGGAAGAGCGGGCTCTGGACGATCTCCAGGCCGCAGAACTTCGGGTAGGAACCCGGGCTGATGCTGCCGATCATCCGGCGCGCGCCCTCGGAGGGCGGGAGCACGGCGCCGGGGAAGCCCCAGCTGATCCCGTTGCCGTCGGCGCCGGAGGTCAGGAACGTCTGGCCCGCGAGGTCTTCCTGCTGGCCCCACGCGTTCACGAGGCCCTTGGAGTGGACCTCCAGACGCTCGCGGGCGGGGTCGTAGGCGAAAGCCACGCCGGAGTTGGCGCGGATGAGCCCCCACGGCGTCTCGATGTGCGAGTGGATGTAGATGGTCTGGTGGAAATACAGGCGGCCGTCGACGCCCCAGTGGAGCGCGTGGATGATGTGGTGCGTGTCCTCGGTGCCGAAGCCGCTGAAGACGATGCGGCGGTCGGAGAGCAGGCCGTCCGCGCCGGGCTTGGTGAGGTGGAGCAGCTCGGTGCTGGCCCCCACGAAGCAGCCGCCGGTGCCGTCCGGGGCGACGCCCGCGGGGATGAGGAGCTTGTCGGCGATGATGCGCGAGGACTCGGCGACGCCGTCATGGTTGGTGTCCTCGAGCAGGATGATCTTGTCGTTGCCGGTAGACGGGCCGAACTTCGCCGCGTTGCCTTCCATCTGCGCGCCGAGGTCGTCGGGATTGACCTGCGGGTAGGTGTTGGACGTGGCGACCCAGAGGCGGCCGAGGGCGTCCCAGTTCATGTGGACCGGTTTCTCCAGCAGCGGGTTCTCGGCGAAGAGCGTGATCTCCAGGCCGGGCTCGAGCTTGAAGTCCGGGCGGGGCAGGGGCGGGAGCGTCGGCAGCTTGAGGTCCGTCTTGGGCTCGGGCGGAAGCATGCTCGGCTGGCCGGCGGACAACCCGATCACGTTGGCCTCGGCCTTGTCGACCAGCGGGTCGAACTTCGGGATCTCGACGGCGTTGCGGCCCTGCTCGCCGCGGCGGAAGCCGAAGATGTAGGTGTAGTTCGCCGGGCGGCTGCGGTGGAAGAAGAGGGCGTTCTTGCGGAGGATCTCCTCGCGCAGCGTCGCCTGCGCGGCCGTCTCGCGGTCCCAGCCGGCGACATCGTCGCGCCAGCCGAGCTGCCGCGCGAACGAGGTGGCGAGCGCCTGGTAGCCGCGCGGGTTCAGGTGGATGCCGTTGTCGGTGCCCTGGGCGAGGTCGATGCCCGCGGAGCGCCAGTCGCCCCTCACGAAGGGAGCTTTGCGCTCGGCCGCGAGCTCGCGGAGCACCTGTTCATATTGGTCCAGCAGGGCGTTGTGCTCGGCCGGATCCGGCAGGCCGGGGCGCGTGGCGCGCAGGTCCTCGTGCCGGATCGGGCCGACGAACACGAAGCGCACGTTCCCCTGGGGGCTGGCTTTCGCGATCAGGTCCATGAGCTCGGTCAGTTCGCGGCGGAACTTGGCCGGGCTGTGGTCGAGGCCGTAGCGGGCCGGGTCGGGGTTGAGCACCGGGTCGTTGCGGCGGTAGGTGAGGTCGTCGAGGCTCGCGGCCATCCCGTAGCCGAGGATCGCCACGGTCGGCTTCACGACGGCGAGTTGTTCCTTGAGGCTGTCGACGCCTTTGGCGACCGGGTCGAAGCTGGCGCGCGAGGCGCCGAGCGGGCTGTCGCCGCTGTAGCCGAGGTTGCGGACGGCGAAGCGCTTGCCGGGGAAGCGTTGGCGCATCGCGGCCTCGAGGTGGCCGTAGTTGTTCTCGCGTTCGATCAGCACGTCGCCGATGAGCAGGACGCGATCGCCGTCGTTCAGGACGAGGGCGGGTTCGGCGGCGAGGAGCCCGGTGGCGAAAGCGCACAGGGCCGCGAGCAGGGGTAGGCGGGGCATGGTCGGATTGGAAAGGTTTTCGCCGGGGTGGCGAGCCGACTTTCGACCCGCGTCCCGGGAAGTTGTTGCCCGTTTCCTTCCGCCAAAAATCGCCGTATACGCCGGTCAGTCGACGAACGCTGGCCAAAGCGCGCGGAACGCCAGCTGGGCTTCCCTGTCGGGAATCACCGGTCGGGCCGGGTCGGTCAGGAATTTCAGGGGGAACGCCGGCTTCAGGTGCAGCACGGTCACCGTCGTCCCCTCGACCTTGAAGACCGCGAACCAGGCCCCGCACCCGATGTCGAAAAGGTCGCCATGCCGGCTCCGGATGCGGCGCGTCCGGTGCGGGGTCGGGTCGCGCGACAGCATCTCCAGCATCCGTTCCTGGAAGTCGATCGACCAGGTCGCGCGGAGCCAGTCCAGGTGTTCGGCCGCCTGCGCGGAGCAGGTCACCGTGTAGGCCGGTGGCGCGGCCAGCGCCGCGTCGACCTCGGCGATCCAGCCGGACTTCGCCTCCGGGAAGGAGTCGTACGCGGGGATGTAAGGCTTGATGTCGAAGACCGGCGTGCCGTCCACCAGGTCGCACGGCCCTAGGATGAGGTGGCCTTTCTTCACCGCGATCAACTGGACCGGGGTGATCCCGAGCGGGTTGGGGCGATGCGGGGAACGCGTCGCGAAGACGCCGCGACGCTTCGACGGGCCGCGCGGTGGCAGGACCTCCGGTCGCCAGTCCTGGTTGCGGTGGAACCACCAGAGCAGCCAGATGCGGTCGAATCCCTCGAGGTCCTTCAAGGCTTTCTGGTATTTGTCCCCCGGCAGCATCTCCAGGCGGTTCGTCTCGGCCACGCGCTCGTCCGGTTGGTGCCGGGCGTCGAATTTCAGCGATTTCCGCTCCGTCCGGATGAAGCCGATGGGGCGCAGGGTGAGTTCGTCGGCGGACACGGGAAGGGGCG
>JBEGOO010000194.1:0-8863 GCA_041182045.1 Verrucomicrobiota bacterium | reverse complement strand
AGGACATGCTCGCGGGCACCGCCCTCGGGGAGAAGGAGCGGACCTATATCCTGGAGCGGATGCGCCAGGGCAAGTTCCTGATCGGCGCCATCGAGGAACGCCAGCGGACCATCGAACGCCTCGCCCACATCATCGTCGAGCGCCAGGCGGATTTCTTCGAGCACGGCCCGTCGCGCCTGAAGCCCCTCACCATGACGGACGTCGCGAAGGAGATGGGCGTCCATGAGACCACCGTCGGCCGCGCCGCCGCCAACAAGTGGATGCTCACGCCGCATGGCCTCAAGGAGTTCCGCTGGTTCTTCACCTCCGGCGTCGCCACCGCCGACGGCGGGACCGTCGCCCAGGAAGGCGTGCAGGAGATGATCGCCGACATCCTGGCGCGCGAGAACCCGGCCGCGCCGCTGGCGGACGAGGCGATCACCGCCGAGCTGCGCAAGCGCGGCGTGCAGATCGCCCGCCGCACGGTCGCGAAGTACCGCGAGGCGCTCGGCCAGCCGTCGGCGCACATGCGTCGGCAGCGGCTCTGAGCCTCAGCCGAGCCGGCCGAGGACGGACGCCCAGCCGAAGTTCGCCAGGTCGGGGAACAGGAACTGCACGCCGACCGTGCGCCCGTCGGCGCGGCGGGCCGGCGCCGCGATCGCGGGCAGGCCGGCGAGCGAGCCGGGGGCGTTGAGCGCGAGCAGGCGGCCGCGGTGCGCGTCGTCGCAGGCCGCCTTGCCGACGGCGGGGCCGGCGGTCGCGGGCAGCGCGATGAAGTGGTGGCGCGTGAACAGGGCGCGGAACGCCTCGCTGACGCGTTGGCGGACGGCCGCCGCCGCCTTCAGTTCCTCCGGCGTCCGGCGCCGACCGGCGTCGAGCCGGGCCCAGACGACCGGATCGTAGGCCGCGCGGCGTTCGTCGAGCCAGGCGGCGTGCACGCGCGACGCGGCGTAACCGCCGAGGACGGGGTAGGCCGCGGCCGCGCCTTGGCAAGCCAGCCGCAGCAACTCGGCCGAGGCCGCGTTCTCCTGCGCGCCCGCCCGCAAGGCCAAAGCGCGCATCGGCTCCAGGTCGGCCTTAGCCAAGCCCAGCCCGAGGTCGCCCGCCCACAGGCCCGCGCCCGCCGGCGGCGACTCGCCCAGCACCGCGGCGGAGACTTGGGCGAGGTCCTTGGCCGAGCCCGCGATCCAGCCCGGCGTGTCGTAGCCCGGGGACAGCGGGAAAAGATCGCCGACCGGCAGCACGTCCGGCGAGAGACGCAGGCCCCACACGCCGCAGTAGCCGCAGGGCACGCGGATCGAGCCGGCCGTGTCCGTCGCCAGCGCGAACGGCACGAGCCCGCGCGCCACCGCGAAGGCCGCGCCGGAGGACGAGCCCCCCGCGAGCAGCGCGGGGTCGCCCGGGTGGGGGCAGTCGCCGAAGTGCGGGTTCTCGCCCGTCAGCCCGAACGCGAACTCGTTCAGCTGCGTCCGGCCGCATTCGATCGCGCCGGCATCCTGTTCGAACGCGTCGGGCAAGGTCGAGCTGCGGCTCGCCGGGCCGATCACCTCGGGCAGGAACGTCGAACCGGCGAAGGTGGGTCGGCCTTCGCGGAAATACAGGTCCTTGGTCAGGAACGGCACGCCACCCAGCGCGTCGTCGCGCCGCGGCCAGGCCTGCTCGAACCGGCGCGTCAGCTCCGGCGCGCTCGGCAGCCCGCAGAGCGCGGCGCGCTGTTCGGCGGGCGTCAGCGCCCCCAGCTTGAGCAGGAAGGCCTCCGCCCCCATGCGCGGGCCCCGGGTCAGGGTGAACTCGCGCCAATCCTCGATCGAGCGCGGGCCGTCGTTCACAGGTCGAGCGGGGTGCCCGGTTCGGGGTCGTGGACGCGCGTCGCCGGCATCAGCTTGGCGAACGTCTCCTTCATCCAGGCGCGGGCGGGCGGGTCGCCGTGGGTGAGCACGATGTCCTTCGGCGCGAGGTCGCGGGCGAAGTCCACCAGCTCCTCGCGGTCGGCGTGGCCGCTGAGGTGGAAACGCTCGACCTCCGCGCGCAGCGTGGAGACGTGGTCGAGGCTCTTGAACTTGAACTCGCCGCCGGGCGCCATGCCGATCAGCTCGCCGCCGGGCGTCTCCGGGTCGCAGTAACCCACGAAGAACACCGCGTTCTCCTCGTCGTCGAGGATGTTGGCGGCGATGCGCCAGGCCGGGGTCTTCTCGACGAGCATGCCGCTCGAGAGCAGGTAGATGCCCTGGCCCGGCAGGTTCTTGCCCGGCTGCACGTAGCGGCGGGACAGCGGTTGCACGCCGAGGTCGCGGAGCACCTGGCGGCTGAACTTCACCTGCTTCGTCTTCTTGCTCGCCGCGTCGAGGTAGTCGCACAGGTCCATCCCCAGGCCCGAGCAGTAGATCGGCACGTCGACCAGCTCGCCGGCGTCGGCGGCGTCCTGCAGGAGCAGCAGGATCTCCTGCATGCGCCCGAAGGCGAAGGCCGGCAGCAGCACGTCGCCGCCGCGGTCGGCCACGCGGTTGATGGCGTTGATCAGGCGGTCCTCCTCCTTCTTGCGCGTGATCGCCGGGACCGTGGTCGTGGCGCCGCGCGTGCATTCCATCACCAGCGTGTCGACGGGGGTGCGCGGGAAGGCCGCGCCGGCCACCGTGCGTTGTGCCTGGAAATGGACGTCGCCGGTGAAGAAGTGCCTCCGTTTGCGGTGCTCGATCAGCATGCCGACCGCGCCGGCGACGTGCCCGGCGAGGTGGAAGGTGACCGCGACCTCCTCGCCGCCGCGGCCGATGACGCGCGGGTTGGCGAGGGGGACGGCCGCGAGGGCGTGCTCGACGCGCTCGACGTCCTGCTCGACGTACAGGGGGTAGTCGGCGTTGCCGGTCTCCTCGCGCTGGCGCTTCATCACCTGGATGGAGTTGGAGAGCAGGCGGCGGGCGAAGAGGGTGGTGGCGGCGGACGCGAAGACGCGGGCGCCGGGGTGCTGGCGGAGGAGCAGCGGGAGCGAGCCCAGGTGGTCGAGGTGGCAGTGGGTCAGGATCACGCCGTCGACGGAGCCCTTGATCTTGTCGAGCTGGGGCAGGGCCTTCCGGCCGTCGAGCTTGGGGTGGAGGCCGCAGTCGACGACCAAGCGGACGCCGCCGAACTCGGCGAGCATGCAGTTGGCGCCGATTTCGCGGCCGGAGTTGAGGTCGGTCAGTCGCATCAGGAAGGGTCGGGGGGCGGGGTCATCGGGAAGGCCGGGATCCGGACGAAGACCCGCCGGCCGTCGGCCGTGGTCCCGTGGAAGGCGCCCTCCGCGATCAGCGGGGCCCCGGCGAGGTGATAACTATTGTAGGAAAATTTCTCGCCGGGGGCGAGGGTGGGGGTCTCCCCGACGATGCCGTCGCCTTCGACCACCTCGGTCGTCCCGTCGGCGGAGCGGAGCACCCACTTCCGGCCGAGGAGCTTCACGGTCTCCTGGGAGACGTTCGTGATGGTCAGGAAATAGACGAAGGCGTGGGGGGTCTCCGGGGGGAAGTGGGCGTCGCGATGGTGCACCACCTTGTCGACGACGACCCGGAGGCCTGGGAGTTCCTGTCCGGTGGCTTGCACGTCCCCCCAACAAAGGGGGCGGGGCCGAGGTAAGGAAGCCATAAATCGGGTCGGACGTCGTTTTCGTGGCCCTTCCCGCCTTGCCCCGTCGCTTTCCGCCCTCTTTGATGACCTTCGATGGCGCCCCCTCTCAGCCGAAAAAGCCTGCTTGGACGCATCCCGTCCAAGTGGAAGGCGGCGTTCGTCTACCTCCTGCTGCTGGTCCTCTCCGCGCAGTTCCCCTTCTTCAGCGCCATCGAGCGGTTCGCCCCGGGCACCCCGGTCGAGGTCCCCGCCTTCGACTTCGTCGGCGACCAGGTCGTCCGGACCGACCGCAAGATCCCGGTCCGCGCCCACCTCCACGGGGTCGACGGGCAGCGGGAGGAGGAGGCCCAGGTCGGCCCCCGCCCCCGTTTCCGCAGGTCGGTCATCGTCTACCTGCACCGCATCCCTTGGGACGACCAGGGGAGCCGGCTCTGCGAGTCCCTCTCCAAGAACCCGGACGTCTCCGTCATCGAGGCCTTCCTCCCCGGGTTCCACACGTCCTCCGGCGAGGTCCCCAGCCACTCCATGGAGTCGAACGCGGAGGTCGTCGCCGCGCTGGTCGAGTATTACGGCCTCAAGGAGTACCACGTCGTCGGCCAAGGCCTCGGCGGCGTCGCCGCTTTGGAACTCGCCCGCGCGCACCCCGACCGGGTGCGCTCGCTCACGCTGATCTCGGCGCCCGGCGCGCAGGAGTTCGAGATGATGGGCAACCCGCTCGTCAACAAGCTCGTCTACGGTTTCCACGGCGCGTTCTTCTGGGGGGTGTCGCGCCTGACGCCGAACTTCGGCGCGGCCGACCTCCTGCCCTGGGATCGCGACTACGCGAAGACGGTCTTCGACACCGACCTGTCCGACTCCAAGAAGATCCTCCGCGGGTGGCGCAAGCCGTTGTACCTGCTGCATGGCGAGGATGATTGGGTGACTTCGGTCGACGCGGCGCGCTACACCGCCAAACTGGTGCCGCACGCCCGGCTCGAGGTGTTGCCGGGCGGCCGGGACGCGGCCTTCGCCGATCCCGACGCGACCGCGGCCAAGGTGGCGGGTTTCGCGCTCGCCGTGGAGCGCGCCCCCGCGGCGCTCGCGCCGCCCGCCCCGACCGCCGACCCGCCGGTGCCGACCGCCCAAGGGGCCCGGTACTGGATCCTGATGCTCATCATCGTCCTCTGCTGCCTCGTGGCGGAGGACCCCACCTGCCTGGCGACGGGCCTCCTGGTGGGCATGGGGCTGATCGATTTCTGGTCGGGCGTCGCGGCCTGCACCGTGAGCATCTTCATCGGGGACGTCGCGCTCTACTCCATCGGCCGGTTCTTCGGCAAGCAGGCCATGTCCCGGGCGCCGCTCAAGTGGCTCATCAAACCACACCAGCTCGACCAGTGGGCCGGCTGGTTCTCGACGCCGCGCGGCCTGTTCGTGGTCGTGAGCTCCCGTTTCGTCCCCGCGAGCCGCGTCCCGACCTTCATCACCGCCGGCATCCTGCGGTTGAAGCCGCTGCGGCTCGGGCTGCTGCTCTTCCTGGCCGCGCTCGTCTGGACGCCCGTGCTGATGCTCATCGGCCTGCGCTGGGGGCCCGTCATCATCGAGAAGCTGAACGAGTACCACCGCATCGCCGGCTGGATCGTCCTCGGGATGCTGTTCCTGCTCTACCTCACGACGCACTGGCTGCTGCCCGCCCTGACCTGGCGCGGTCGCCGCCAGCTGGTCATGAAGGTGCGCGGCCTGCTCCAGCCCTCGCTTTGGCCGTCGGCGATCCTGTTCCTGCCGGTGCGGCTCGGCGTGCTGTACCACAGCATCCGTTGCCGGAGCCTCACGGCCTTCGCCTCGGCCAACCCCGCCTTCGGCCGGATCGGCGGCTTCATCGGCGACGCGAAGTCCCTGCTGTTGCGTCCGTTCCAGCGGGATTCCCGCTGTTGCCCGACCTTGGCGCTGTCGCAGGAGGAGCCGGTCGAGACGCGCCTCAAGGAGGCCCAGGCCTTCGCCGTCTGCCATGGTTACCCGCTCGTCTTCAAGCCCGAGGTCGCCGAGGACGGGGCCGGCCTGCGCTACATCCGCGACGCGGCCCGGCTGGAGACGCTGGTGCGCGGCGCGCGGGAGGATTTCCTGCTGCAGAAGTTCATCCCCGGCCTCGAGTTCGAGGTCGTCTGGCGGCGCAACCCCGGCAAGGACGACGGCCGGATCATGGCGATCGTGCAGAAGCAGGACGTGGTCGTCCGCGGCGACGGCGAGCAGACCCTCGAGGAGCTGATCTGGCTGGACGAGGTGGCCGTCTCCCGCGGCGAGCTCTACCAGCGTTGCCACTCGCGCGAACTGAACGACGTCGTCCCGGCGGGGCGCTTCGTGACCCTCAACCTGACGGGCAGCTACGGGCATGGCGCCCGCTGCGTGCATCGTCCGGATCTCTCGACGCCGGAGCTCGGCGCCGCCGTCACCGCCTTCACCAAGCGTTTCCCGGGCCTGCACTTCGCGCGCTTCGACCTGCGCGCCGGCTCCGAGGAGGAGCTGAAGGCCGGGCGTTTCACCTGCACCGAGGTCGGCGGGTGCTGCCACGTCGCCAGCCTCGTGCGCGATGGTTCGCTCCGTTTCAGCCGTTCGTACGCCGCGGTCTGGCATCAGCTGAAGGCCTGTGTGGAGGCCGGTCGTTATAATTTGAATCAGAATGTCCGGCCGGTGCCGCTCGAGGAGCTCATGGCGCGTTGGAGCCAGGCCCGCGGACGCGCCGACGAGTTCGCGGTGAGCGAGGAGTAGGCCGGGGCGGGTCGGCCTCAGCCCCCGGGGAAGGGACCTCCCCAGGTGACATCGGCGCTTCCTTGGGCCGCGGGCGGCGATGTCTTCGGCGCGCATGCGTCCGCTCCTCCGTTGGTTGTTCGCGCTCTGCCCCGCTTGGCTCCCCGCGATCGCGCTCACCTGGGACACCGCCGACACCGCGGGTTTCCAGCCGGGCCCGGGGGCGTGGAACGACGCGCGGGCGTGGTCGGTCGATGGCGTGGCCCGTCAGGGGTGGGTCGCGGGGGCGGACGCCATCTTCCGCGGGTCGGTGGCGGGCGGGATGGACTCGATCGCGCTGACCCTGCCGGTCGAGGTCGGGGATCTCGCCTTCGGCGGGGTGAACGGGGAGACGGCGCAGGGTGACTGGGCGCTCACTGGGGCGAGCCTGACGTTGACGCGGGCTTCCCGTTGCGACGTCGGGGCCGGTTCGCGCGCGCTGGTCTCGGTGGTGACCTTCGGCGCGGACAAGTGGACCAAGGGCGGGGAAGGGGAACTGAGTCTGGCGACGGAAAGTGTCCGCCGGGGCGGGCTCACCGTCGAGGCCGGCCAGCTGGTGATCCGCGATGCTTTGGGCGCGGGCTCCGGCGCGGTGGACATGGCCGGCGGCCGATTATCGCTGGAGACGGCCGGCAACATCTACAACGCCTTGACGCTGTCGGCCGCGCGCGTCGCGGTCGCCGTCGACCAGCCTGACGCCATGACTTCGCCGCTGGTCGCGACTTGGGCGGGGCGGGTCGGCGGGGCCGGCGCGTTGATCAAGACGGGGCGAGGGGAGCTTCGGTTGGCCGGAGCCAACACGTTCGCCGGTGGACTGACCATCGAGGGAGGCCTGGTCGCGGTGAGCCAGGGCAGCGGGCTAGGGCAAGGCGTCGTGCGTTTGGACGGGGGTGGCCTGAGCCTGATCAGCAATGTCAGCGTGGCGAACGCGATCGAGGTGGCCGCGACGGGCTCGAGTCTATCCAGCAGCCTCAACAGCCAGTCGCGACCTTACCTGGCCTACCTGACCGGAACCGTCAGCGGCGTGGGCGGCGTGGTCAAGGTCGGCGCCGGAACCTTGTGGGGGACCGGTTCGTGGACCCATGCGGGCGGTACGCTCGTACAGGAAGGCGTGTTGATGGCGGATGGCCGCATCACGGGCGAGGTCCGGGTCGCGGGGGGTGTCCTCGGCGGTCGGGGACGCGTCGGGGCGGTGGTCGTCGGCGACGGCGGTACGTTGGCGCCGGGCGATGCCTACGGGGTGCTGACCATGTCCAGCCTGCGCCTGGAGGAAGGAGCGCGCCTGCTTTGCGTGCTGGATCGGGCCGACCTCGGGCCAGGCGGCGGGTACGCCTACGGGATGGTGGAAGGCCTCTTGGATCTCGCGTCGCTCGACCGGACCCATCGGGCGCGGTGGGTGCTGGGCGGCAAGCTGGGGAATTTCGACCTGGCGCGCGATCAACGGTTCGTGCTCTGGCGTTACGGGGAATTGTCGTTGGCGCCCGGCCTGGCTTTGCCGGATTGCCTTGAACTGGATGCCTCGGCTTGGCGCACGGTGCTGGGCGAGGGGTTCGATCCCGCTCGTCTGACCTTGGCCGCGGACCGCCTCGGCCGGACGGTTTATTTAGAATATAGCGCCCCGCTGCCGGAGCCGGCTTGGTACGGGCTCACGCTCGCGGGTAGCGTGGGTGCGTTCGCGCTGGGGCGGCATCGGCGTAGGAAAAAGGACGGTATCGGCGGGCGGGTAGGTTAGTCGCCTCATTCGTCATTAGGGATGATAACCCAGAAAGCGTGATGCGACTTTTAAGGTGCGTCACGGGCCCTATGCGTGTGGGCCGAAATCCTATGCGAACCCATCGTCCTGCTCTCCACACGTTCCTGCTTTGCGCCGCTTGCCTGTCGTCCGCCGTCCTGCCGGCGGCGACCGTGACCTGGGACACGTCCACCAACGCAGGCTTCCAGTCCGGCAATGGCATCTGGGGGACGGATGCGTTCTGGAGCACGGATGGCACGACGTTGGCTGGCTGGACGGCTGGCGATAGTGCCTTGTTCCTCGGCGGGGCGACGAAGGTCACCGAGACGATTACCCTCTCGGGCGCCCAGTCGATCGGCGGGCTGAGCTTTGGCTCGGCGACGACTTCGGGCGCTTGGACTTTCGCTGGTACGGGGACCCTGAGCCTCGCCGCGGCGACGAACATTGACGTCGGGTCTGGCTCCTCGGCTAACCTCGCCGATCGTCTGGTGACGGGGGGATTAAACATCACCAAGGCTGGCCTGGGCACGTTGCGTATGAACTCCGGCACGACCGCCAACCTTGCCAAAGTCACGGTGAGCGCCGGCGTGCTGGAACTTGTCGGAACAGGCGCTGAGGCTTCAGGCGTTGGCTCCACCTACACGCTCAACAATGGCACGACATTGGCGATCAGGTCGACGGGTATTTGGTCGAGTGGCGCCGGCGCGGCAATCACGTTGAACCAAGGGTCGGTGATGACCACGAACGGCTTTTTCAACCGGCTCAGCAATCTGACGTTCAATGGGGGCAATCTGG
>JBEGOO010000193.1:0-2632 GCA_041182045.1 Verrucomicrobiota bacterium | reverse complement strand
CGCGCTCCCCGTCGAACTTCGCGCCGCCAACCCCTTGGGCATCCTCCGGATGGTCAACGGGGAGATGGTGAAGTAGGAGGGAGGGATCGGGAGAGGGCTAGGGACAGGGCTAGGGACAGGGACAGTCTCTGTTTCTACAGCGTGTCCTTTCCCTGCCCCTGTCCCTGATTCGGTTATCACCGTCCCACCAACATCCCCCACCAGGTGCGGGTGTAAGGGAGGGCGAGGTGCTCAAGGCAGGCGGCGCTGAAGGCGGCGTCGATTTCCTCGCGCGGGTGGCCGTCGAGCAGTTGGGCGGCCTCGAGTTCAGCGCGACCCCGTCGGGCCGCGTCGACGATGTTCTTGTGCTTGGTGGCGTGAAGCGCGGCGAGGAGCGCGGCGATCGCGCAGAAGGTCGCGAGCCCGAAGACCAGGGTGCCTTCCTTCATGAAGACGAAGGCGAGCAGCAGGAACGGCCAGCCGTTGCCCCAAAGGATCATGAACGAGTCCCAGGAGGACTGGGAGCCCAGCCGTCGGTCGCGATGTTGCAGGGCATGGCCGGCGAGACGGGCGGCGCGGGCCACGTCGAACAACGTGCGCCCATGGTAGGTCTCCGGCGACAGCTTGATCGCCGGTTCGAACGCGGAATAGTAGTCGGTGATCGCGAGGGAGGTCTCGTCCACATCGACCTGTTCGATCTTGCCCCGCAGCAGGATGATCCGGGCGGCCTGCGCCCCCGAGACGCCCCGGACCAGCAGGGTCCGTCCGTGCTTCCGGAGCAGGCCTTGCTGGCGACGGTAGGCCAGCCAAGGCATGGCCAGGGCGACACCCCCGAGGAGGAGGGCGAGGACGAGGAATTTGGCCTGCCACATGGCCATCACCGTGGGCTTCCGCGGGTTCCCTTCAAGGTCTACCTTAAAGCAAGTTCGCATAAGGGGGATAAGGAGGCATGGATTCATCGGGGGCGGCGGTGCCCTGCGTTGACCCTGCTCCCCGGCCGACGTTGAATGTCCGGGTCATGAACCCCGAAATCGTCCGAAGCTACCTCACGGGACTGCAGGACCGCCTCTGCGCCCTCATCGAGGAAGTCGATGGCCAAGCGAAGTATCGCACCGATGAATGGACCCGCGCCGAAGGCGGCGGCGGTCGCACCCGCGTCATCGCCGGCGGCGCGGTCATGGAGAAGGGCGGGGTGGCCTTCTCGGATGTCCGCGGCAGCAAGCTGCCGCCGTCGGCGACCCATAGCCGCCCCGAGCTCACCGGCCGGGGGTTCCGCGCCATGGGTGTCTCGGTCGTGCATCACCCGCTCAACCCCTATGCGCCGACCTCGCACATGAACGTGCGCTTCTTCTACACCGACGGTCCCGATCCGGTCTGGTGGATGGGCGGCGGGTTCGATCTCACCCCTTATTATGGTTTCGAGGAGGACGCCGTGTCCTGGCATCGCGCCGCCCGGGCCGCGACCGGCCTGCATTACGAGAAATTCAAGGCCTGGTGCGACGAGTACTTCCTCCTCAAGCACCGCGGCGAGGCCCGGGGGGTCGGCGGCGTCTTCTATGACGATTTCACCGCGGGAGGCTTCGACGCCGCCTTCGCCCTCATGCAGAAGGTCGGCGACGCCTACGGCCCGGCCTACGCCGAGATCCTACGCCGCCGCGCCAACACCCCGTACGGGCCCAAGGAGGTCGAGTGGCAGGAGATCCGCCGGGGGCGCTACGTGGAATTCAACCTGGTCTTCGACCGCGGGACCATCTTCGGGCTGCAGTCCGGTGGTCGGACGGAGTCCATCCTCATGTCCCTGCCGCCCCGGGTCCAGTGGCGTTACGCCCATCAGCCCGCGGCCGGCACCCCGGAGGCAGAACTAATCTCGCATTATCTGAAACCGCAGGATTGGCTGAAGGGGTCTTGATGAACTCCCGCGACCGTTTCCTCGCCGCCCTCCGCCGCCAGCCCCATGGCCGCGCGCCCGTCTGGATCATGCGCCAGGCCGGCCGCTACCTGCCGGAGTATCGCGCCCTCAAGGCCCGGTCCGACTTCGTCACGATGGTGCGCACGCCCGACCTCGCGGTCGAGGTGACGCTGCAGCCCTTGCGTCGGTTCGCGCACCTCGACGCCGCCATCCTTTTCAGCGACATCCTCGTCATCCCCGAGGCCCTGGGCGTCGGTTACCGTTTCCGCGACGAAGGCGGCATCGCCATGGAACGCGCGCTGGCCTCGTCGGCCGACGTGGACCGCCTGTCCGTCGCCGGCGCCGCCGACCGCCTCCATTACGTCTACGAAGCCTTGGCTTTGCTTCGTCGCGAGCTCGGTCACGAGAAGGCCCTGTTGGGCTTCGCGGGTTCGCCGTGGACCTTGGCCTGCTACCTCATCGAAGGCGGCGGCTCGGAGGACTTCCCCAAGACCAAGGCGCTGGTGAAGTCGGATCCCCGGATGATGCACCGTGTCCTCGGCATCCTCGCCGACGCGGTGGCCGAATACCTCACGCGCCAGTTCGCGGCGGGCGCCGACGCCATCCAGATCTTCGACAGCTGGGCCGGCGCCTTGCAGGGCGCGGATTACGAGGAGTTCTCGTTGCGTTACATCCGCGCGGTCCTGGAGCGCCTGCCGGCCGGCGCCCCGGTCATCCTCTACGCGAAGGGCAAGTCCCCGCAGG
>JBEGOO010000192.1:0-4910 GCA_041182045.1 Verrucomicrobiota bacterium | reverse complement strand
TCTCCTGGGATTGCCTGCCGATCATCGATCTCCTCGCCACCCTGCCCTTGCTCGTCCTGGCGATCCTCGCCTGGCGCCGCCATTCGCGCCGGCTCGCCGCCTACGGGCTGCTCTGGTTCTCGGCCTACGCGCTCGCCGGACTCTGGCAGCAACGCCGCGCCGAGGCCGGCGTGCGCGACTGGCTCGCGGCCCGGGGCGTCGCGCCCGCGAAACTCGCGGTGAAACCAACCATCTCCAACCTGCTCGTGTGGCGCGCGGTCTGGTTGCACGAGGGCACCTGGCAGGTCGCGGTCGTCCGGGTGACGCCCTTCGGCGGCCGCCAGCTGCGGCTCGGCGAGACGCGCGCCGCCTGGACGCCGACGAGCGCCGGCAACCCGCCGCCCTTCTCCGCGGGCGCCCAGGTCATCGCGGATTTCTCGGTCTTCACCCAAGGCTGGAACACCTACGACCGCGAAGGCGACGCCATCCTCGTGGGCGATATCCGCTTCGCGATGCTCCCGACCAGCAGCCGCCCGCTCTGGTCCGTGCGTTGCGGCCCCGGCGGCACGATGCCCGAGACCGAGCTGAAGATGGACCGCCACCTCGACGACGGCGACTGGGGCAGGTTGCGCGACCTGCTCACCGGCGCCGACCCGCGTTATTTCCCCATCCCATGACCCTCCGCCTTCTCCCCAGCCTCCTCGCGGCCGCCGCCGGCGCCGCCGAGCCGACCTGGAAACCCACGCTCGACGAGAACTTCGACGGACCCGAGCTCAACCCGAAGATCTGGACGATCGAGACGGGCAAGCGCCGCGATTCCCTGAACTCGCCCAAGGCGGTCGACCTTAAGGATGGCGTGCTGAAGATCACCACGTGGACCGACGCCGAAGGCACGACCTACTGCGGGTTCGTGACGACGCGGAAGAAGTTCTTCGTCACCCAAGGCAAGATCGAGGCGCGCTGCCGTTTCTCGGTGCAACCGGGCACGCAGATCGCCTTCTGGGCGCAGTCCCCGACGTACGCCAAGTCCGGCAAGGCCGCCGGCGCGGCCGAGGACGGCGTCGAGATCGACATCCTCGAGACGACGGGCCTCAAGAAGGGCGGCTACCAATCCGTGCTCCATTGGGGACCCTACGGCCACCCGGTGGAGAAGAAGAGCAGCTCCGTGCAGCACCCCAAGCCCGTCGGGGCCGAATGGCACACCTACGGGGTGGAGTGGGACGACACCGGCTACCGTTTCACCTTCGACGGCGCGGTCGCCTGGACGGACACGAAGTGTCCGGGTTCCAAGGCTCCGCAGTTCCTCCTGCTCACCAGCGAGTCGAACATCAAGGGGTGGAACGGCGAACGACCGAAGCAGGGCTACGGGATCAAGGACGCGCAGGCGTCCTTCCAGAACACCTTCGAGATCGACTGGGTGAAGGCCTGGGAGCGCGTCCCGGCGACGAAGTGACCGCGGTCACTTCAGGACCTCGATCTTGCTCGCCGGCAGCTTGAAGCCGGCGGGCAAGCCCGGGAAGAGCTTGGCGAAGAGCTCCGGGTTCTTGGCGAAGCCGGCGCCATCCAGGCAGAACCACTCGGTCGTGCCGACGGCGCGCGCACCGACCATGAAGCCGTCCGAGCGCAGCCGATTCTTCTCGATGTGCAGCTCCATCACCACCGGCACGACGACGATCTCCTGGTCGCCGGCGCGGACCGGGGCCGCGGGCGCGCCCACGTCGTAGCTCGCGATGCGGTAACCGGCGATGGACTTGAAGGAGGCGCGGACGGCTTCCTCGAACTTCTGGCGGGAGCCGGCGAGCTGGATGAGCGCGGGGTGCGTGTACTTGATGACCGGCGCGGCATCCGCGCGGTTCAAGGCCTCGCCGAGTTCCTTGACCCGCGCGACCAGCGCCGCGGCGTCGGCCGGGGCGAGCGGAGCGGACGCGACCGGCGCGGCCGGCGACGCGACGGGCGCGGGAACGTCGGCGGCGAGGAGGCCGGCGCAAAAAAGGAAAGGGGCGAAGCGGGTCATGGTTCAGCGGAGTTCGAAACGGTAGGTGGCCAGGGCCTCGGACGGGACGCCCGCCGAGGCGCGCGCGGCGGGGGCGAAGCGCGAGGACCGGGCGGCGGTGAGGGCGGCCTCGTCGAGCGACCGGTGGCCGGACGGTTCGACCAGTTCGACGGCGAGGATCGCGCCGCGGGCGTCGAGGCGGATGCGGACCGTGGCGACACCTTCGACGCCGGCCCGACGGGCGCGGTCCGGGTAGACCGGCTCGACCCTCTCCACGAACGCGGGCGGGGTGAACACGGGCGGGTGCGCCGCGGCGACGACCGGACCGGCGACGCCGACCGGGATGGACACCGGCGACGTCAGCGGCTCGGCCGCGGGCAGGGCTTCGACGCCGACCGGCCCCGGCAAGGCCGGAGCGATCGCGGTCGGAAGAAGGGGGGCGGAGACCGGGACCCCGGCGCCCAGCGCCCGGCCTTGCGGTTGCTCGCCGGGCAAGGCGACGGGCTCAGGGGTCAGCAACACCAGCATCATGCCGCCTTCGGGCGACGGGGTGACGCCGACGCCGGCGGCGCCGCTGGACCAGACGGCGGCGAAGGCGGCGAGGTGCGCAGCCGTGACGGCGGACCAGATCAGGAGATGGCGACGGCGCGGACGCACGGGGGCAGGGTCGGCGGAGCGGTGGTTTCAGTCAAGAACCGCCCCTGTCATTTGGTGTAATCGGGGACGACATACCAGAGCAGCCGCCAGCAGCCAAAGGGTAGCAGGCGGGTCGGCCGGGCCGTCCGTTCAAGCGCCAGCAGACCCGCCTTGCGCAGGCGGACGCCACCGGCCGGCAGCCCCAAGAGGGCCTCGGCCACCGCCGCCAGGTGCGGGTTATGACCGACGACCAGACGGTCGCGCCGGGTCTTCGCGAGCTGACCGGCGGTCTTGAGCGGGTCGGCCGCCGGTTCCAGCCCGGCCAGGACCTTCAGCGGCAAGGGGCTGCCGGCGATCATCCGCAACATCTGCGCGGTGCGCACGGCGCGGACCAACGGGCTGTGCTCGATCGCGGGCACGGTCGCCAGCGGGACGCGCCCGGCGCCCTTCGCCAGGTCCGCCACCTGCCGCTGCCCTTTCGGGGAAAGATCGCGCGTCGCATCGGGTTCGCCCGGGACGGCGTCGGCATGGCGAAGGAGGAAGACGCGCATGCTCCCAACGTGGTCGACCGCGCCTTTTTTGCAAATCGGACTTGCCCCACGGAACGACTCGCCAAGAAATCGGTCCCGTGCTTCGCGCCACGTTCGCCGTCCTCCTGCTCAGCCTCGCGGCGGACGGGAGGGCCGCCCTCCGCTCCGGCTACAGCACCGTCGGCATGACCGTCGACGGCACGATCTGCGTCGACGCCGCCTCCGGCGAGGCGCTGTCGCAGAACCAACCCGATGTCGCCGGCCACCCCGCGAGCGTCACGAAGCTGATGACGATGTTGCTCGTGCTGGAGGACGTCCAAGCCGGCAAGACCACGTTCGCGACCCGGGTCCAGGTGACGAAAGCCGCGGCGGGCGTGGGCGGATCGCAGGTCTGGCTGGCCCCGGGCGAACAGTTCCCCGTCGAGGAGCTGCTCTACGCGATCATGCTGCAATCGGCCAACGACGCGGCCGTGGCCCTCGCGATCGACCGCGCCGGGACGGTGCCGGCCTTCGTCGAACGCATGAACCGACGGGCCGCCGAGTTGGGCATGACCCGCACGCGCTTCGTCACCCCGAACGGGCTGACGACGGGCGCGGGCCCGCACGACACGACCACCGCGCGGGACCTGGCCAAACTGTGCGTGGAGCTCTGCAAGCGCCCCGAGGCGCTCCGCTTCACCGGCACCAAGACCCATAACTTCGCCCGCTTCCTCAAGCCGGTCGCGATGACCAACCACAACCACCTGTTGCCGACCTTCCCCGGCTGCGATGGCCTCAAGACCGGCTGGACCGTCGCGGCCAAGGCCTCGATGGCGACCACCGCGGCCGAAGGCTCGCGACGGGTGATCGCCGTGGTGCTCGGCTGCGATAGCCCGCAAGGCGCGAAGGCCGCCCAACGCCTGCGCGATGAGCTGGCCCAGGATTTGATGATGGATGGGCTGACGAAACTGGCGGCGAAGGATTTGGCCAAGGCCGCCCAGGCCAAGGCGATCACCGTGGCGGCGGTCCCGGTCAAAAAAGCCCCCGTCGTCCGCGAAGAGCCAGGATTTTGGGCTTGGGTAGGGGATCTATTTAGTTTCTAAACCTCTGTCGGACATGGGGTAAGGCGGAGTAGTGAACATTTGTTCATTTTGCTTGCCTGCCGTCGGCGATTGGGCACCGTCCTTCTCACCAACGCATCACGCCCATGTCCGCCAAAACCGAAACCACCGCCAAGGAAACCTCCGCGAAGGAGAAAGCCAACGTTCAGGCCGCCGAACGCAAGACCCTCGACCTCGCCCTTTCGGCGATCAACAAGCAGTACGGCGACGGCACCCTGATGCGCATGGGCGACGCCACCAAGATGGCGGTCTCCACGGTCTCCACCGGCTCCGTCGCCATCGACCTGGCCCTGGGCGTGGGCGGCCTGCCCCGCGGCCGTATCGTCGAGATCTTCGGCCCGGAATCCTCCGGTAAGACGACCCTCTGTCTCTCCATCATCGCCGAGATCCAGCGCCAGGGCGGCAACGCCGTCTTCGTGGACGTCGAGCACGCCCTCGACCCCCGCTACTCCAAGGTCGTCGGCGTCGACCTCGACAACCTCCTCGTCTCCCAGCCCGAATCCGGCGAAGACGCCCTCAACATCGCCGAGACCCTCATCCGCTCCGGCGCGGTCGACGTCATCGTCATCGACTCCGTCGCCGCCCTCGTCTCCAAGCAGGAACTCGACGGCCAGATGGGCGACTCCACCGTCGGCGTCCAGGCCCGCATGATGAGCCAGGCCATGCGCCGCC
>JBEGOO010000191.1:0-9109 GCA_041182045.1 Verrucomicrobiota bacterium | reverse complement strand
GCCGTCGACCTTCGCGCCCAGTTCCTCCAAGGCTTCCTTCGCCTCGCCGCCGGCGGCGGCGGACTGCTGCGCGGCGGCCAGGCGCCTCTCCAACTCGGCCACGGTCGCCTTCAGGGCGTTGTTCTCGGCGGTGGCGCGCTGCGCGCCCGCGGTCGCGGCGGCGGCGGCCTGCTCGCCTTGGCGACGGGCGTCCAGCTCGACCTCGCCGATGCGGCGGTTGCCGGCCTCGGCGGTGGCGCGGATGTCGTCGCGCAGACGGTCGATCTCATCGGCGAGCGCGGCCCGCAGGCGGGCCTGCTCGGCCTGGCGCTCGGCCTTGCCGCCGCCGTCCTTGAGCACGGGGATCACGACGATGAGGGAGGCGCCGAGGATGCCGAGCACCGCGAGGAAGGCCTGCAGGCCGTCCTTGGGGTCGAAGCCGATCAGCAGCACGCCGAGCACGGCGATGAAGTCGGCGGCGACGAGGAACCATTTTTCCTGGAGCAGTTTCTGGAGATCGCGGTTCATGGGGTGGGGTAAGCGGGTTTCAGCGGGGGCGCTCGACGAAGCCGACCTTGCGGTGGACCTTCGACAGCGTGCGGAACGCGGTGGCCTGGGCGGCTTCCGCCCCGGCCTTGAAGATGCGCCCGAGTTCCTCGCGGTCCTTCACGAGCGTCTCGTAACGCAGGCGGACCGGGTCGAGCGTGGCGATGACGGCGTCGGCCACGGCCTTCTTGAAATCGCCGTAGCCCTTGCCCGCGAACTCGGCCTCGAGGGCGGCGACGTCGCGGCCCGCGCAGCCGGCCATGATGGTCAGCAGGTTCCGGATACCCGGCTTGTCCTCGCCGGCGCGGACCTCGGAACCCGAGTCGGTGACGGAGGCCATGATCTTCCGGCGGATCTCGTCGGGGCGGTCGGTGACGTAGACGGTGCCGGCCTGATTGGGGTCCGACTTCGACATCTTGGCGGTCGGGTCCTGCAGCGACATGATGCGGGAGCCGACCTTCGAGATGAAGGGCGCGGGGATCTTGAAGGTTTCCGAGTAGCGGTGGTTGAACTTCTCGGCGAGGTCGCGGGCGAGTTCGAGGTGCTGCTTCTGGTCGTCCCCGACCGGGACGAGGTCCGCGTTGTAGAGGAGGATGTCCGCCGCCATCAGGACCGGGTAGAACAGGAGGCCCGAGTCGACCGACTGCTGCTTGCGGGACTTGTCCTTGAACTGGGTCATGCGCTCGAGCTGGCCGAGGGGGCAGAGGCAGCCGAGCACCCAGGCCAGTTCGGTGTGGCCGATCACGTGGGACTGGACGAACAGGCGGCTCCGGGCGGGGTCGAGCCCGCAGGCGACATACTGGGCGAGGCAGGAATAGGTGTTTTCCCGCAGCTGGGCCGGGACGTGGGGGACGGTGATGGCATGCTGGTCCACGATGCCGAAATAGCAGTCATGGTCGTCCTGCATCCGGCCCCAGTTGAGCACCGCCCCGAGGTAATTGCCCAGATGGAGACGGCCCGTCGGCTGGGCGCAGGTCAGGACCACGGGCTTGGCGGGCTTTTTATCGGTCGAATCGCTCATTCCGGTGGCCCAGCGTGGCAAGCGGCCGCCTTGGCATCAAGCGGATTGGGCGGCGGGTGACGCTTGAAATCAGGACCGCACCCGCCTACATAGGTCGGCACCCATCTTTACCCGCCCATGCTCCTCGCCCAAACCGCCACCACCAGCACCACCCCCCTCAAGGCCAGCGTCGGCCAGGAGGCCAACCTCGTCCTCGGCGCCCTAGGCTGGGTCGTCGGCGCCATCCTCGTCGGCTGGGCCACCAAGCGGCTCCTCGGCTGGCTCGCCGCCAAGTTCGACCAGAGCCCGATCATCGAGGCGGCCATCGCCGCGGTCGGCAAGTCGCTCCAGGTCCTGATCCCCGCCTACACCGTCTTCTGGTTCAACCACCTCAACCCCGGCCTGATCCCCGACGCCTACGACAAGGGGGTCGGCATCGCCATCGACCTGCTCCTCTCGCTGGCGCACACCGCCACCGTCTTCCACCTCGTCTCGATCCCGATCGCCTGGGGCCAGAAGCTGGCCGACGAGACCGAGAACAAGCTGGACGACGTGCTGGTCCCGATGATCTCGACCGTGATCAAGCTGGCCGTCGTCCTCGTGGGTGGCGTCAAGGCGATCTCCATCGTCGACGCCGACACCTCGAAGTCGATCCTCGGCCTGTTGGCGGCCGGCGGCATCGGTATCGCCTTCGCCTCCCAGGACACGCTGAAGAACATCTTCGGCGCGGTGATGCTCATCGTGGACCAACCCTTCACCCTCGGCGACCTCATCAACACGGGCTCCCACGAAGGCCGCGTCGAGGCCCTCGGCCTGCGCTCCACCACGCTGATCCTCGTGGACGGCCAGCGCCTCGCCATCCCGAACAGCGACCTCGCCAACCGCCCGATCGTCAACATCACGCGCCGCGATTTCATCCGGGCCCAGGACCTCGTGCACCTCGAGGTGAACACCCCCGCGGAGAAGGTCCAGGAGGCCGTCCGCATCATCCGCGAGCTCATGGCCAACCACGAAGGCTTCGACCCGCGCCACCCGCCCCTCGTGCACGTGCACGAGTTCGCCGACTGGGCCGTCAACATCCGCATCATGTACTGGTACTACCCGGCCACCTCCGCCAAGCAGCTGGAGTTCAACCAGCGCACCATCCTCGCCGTGACCGAACGCCTGCAGAAAGCCGGCATCCGCCTCGCCGCGATGGGCACCCCCCAGAACTGACCTTCCCATGGCCCTCATCGAAGCGAAGAACCTCCGCAAATCCTACGGCGCCCTCCGCGCCGTCCACGACGTCTCCTTCGCCGTCGAGCGCGGCGAGGTGATCGGCTTCCTCGGACCCAACGGGGCCGGCAAGTCGACCACGATGAAGCTGCTCACCGGGTACCTCCACGCCGACGCGGGCGCCGCGAGCATCGCCGGCCATGACGTCGCCACGCATCCCACCGAGGCCAAGCGTCACCTGGGCTACTCCCCCGAGGGCGCGCCCGCCTACGGCGAGATGACCGTCCGCGAGTTCCTCCGCTTCGCCGCCGACCTGCGCGGGCTCGACGCCCCCGCCGAGCGCGTGCGCGCGACCCTCGACCTCTGCCGCCTGACCGACGTCGCCGCGCAGAACATCGACACGCTCTCCAAGGGCTACCGCATGCGCGTGGGCTTCGCCCAGGCCGTGATCCACGACCCGGCCGCCCTCATCCTCGACGAGCCGACCGACGGCCTCGACCCGAACCAGAAGCACGAGGTGCGCCGCATCCTCAAGGACATGGCCAGCCGCAAGGCCGTCATCGTCTCCACCCACATCCTCGAGGAGGTCGGCGAGCTCTGCACCCGCGTCATCGTCATCGCCAAGGGCGAGCTGCGCTGCGACGAGCCGCGCGACAGCTTCCTCGCCCGGGGAGCCGACCTCAACCAGGTGTTCCGCACCCTCACCGCCTAAGCCTCGACCGACATGACCTCCCCTTCCGACCCCACCCCCGCGGCGCGCCCCAACGGCCTCGCCGCCTTCGCCGCCGTGGTCCGCCGCGAGTTCGCCGGCTATTTCCGCACGCCGCTGGCCTACGTCTTCCTCGCGGTCTTCAACGCCTTCGCCATGTCGCTGGCCTTCTTCGTGGGTAATTTCTTCGAAGCCGGCACGGCCAACCTCGACCGCTTCTTCCTCTACCACCCGTGGCTCTGGGCCTTCCTCGCCCCGGCCGCCGGCGCCCGCCTGTGGGCGGAGGAGCGTCGCCAAGGCACGCTCGAGCTGCTGCTCACCTGGCCGGTCACGGTCTGGCAGGCGGCGCTCGGCAAGTTCCTCGCCGCCTGGCTGTTCCTCGCCTGCGCCCTGGTCGCCACCCTGCCCATCGCGTTCACCGTCGGGCACCTCGGCGGCCCCGATTGGGGCGTGATCGCCACCGGCTACGTCGGCTCCCTGCTCTGCGCCGGCGCCTGCCTCGGGCTGGCCGCGATCGCCTCCGCGCTGACCCGCAGCCAGGTGATCGCCTTCGTCACCGGCTTCCTCGCCTGCTTCCTCCTGGTGCTCATCGGCTACGGCGTCTTCGACGGCCTGCTCGTCGGGTTCTTCCCGGATGAGACGGTCGACGTGATCCGCCGCCTCGGGCTCTGGCGCAACCTCGAGCCGTTCACGCTCGGGCTCCTCGACCTGCAACCCGCGGTCTACTTCCTCTCCCTGGCCTTCGCCGGCCTCGGCCTGAGCACCCTCATCGTCGAACGTCGCTGAACCGCCGTCGCCCTCCCCGCCATGTCCCGCTCCCAAGCCCTGCTCGCCGCCTTCGCCCTCGTGGCCGCGGCGTTCTTCGCGAACCTCCTCTGCTCGGTCGTCGGCGCCCGCGCCGACTTCACCGAGGACCGCACCTTCACGCTGTCGCCGGCCTCGCGCCGCCTCGTCGGCAAGCTCGACGAACCGGTCAAGCTCGAGCTCTTCGTCAGCCGCTCCGACGTCAAGCTCGGCGCGTACCGCGAGAGCTACGCCCGCCGCGTGGAGACCTTGCTCCGCCAGTACGTCGCCCTCTCCGGCGGCAAGCTGCGCCTGACCCTCACCGACCCGAAGCCCGACACCAAGGACGAGCAGCGCGCCCAACGCCACGGCCTCAACGGCATCCGCATGGCGCAGGGCACCGGCTACCTGGGCCTCACCGCCCAGCAGGCCGACACGGTCAAGGCGGTCGGCTACCTCGACCCGGCCCGCGAGAAGTTCCTGGAATACGACCTGTCCAAGCTGCTCGCGTCGGTCACGCGCCTCGACCGCCCGAAGCTCGTCCTGATCAACACGCTGAACATCACCAACGACGTCCCGCCCGGCCAGGACCAGCAAGCCGGCCCGGCCGACGTGCTGCTCGCCGAGCTCGGCCAGACCTTCCAGGTCGTGACGCTGAGCAACCAGGCGACCGAGCTCCCCGCCGGCGCCGCCGTCGTCGTGCTGCTGCACCCGCACCACCTCGCCGACAAGCTCGCCTACGCGGTCGACCAGTTCCTGCTGGGCGGCGGCCAGGTCTTCGCGGCGGTCGACCCGCTCTCCCGCTTCCAGAAATTCCAGCAGGGCGGCATGCCCTTCATGATGGCCCCGATGGCGATGGGCGCGTCGAGCGACGCCGCCCTCCTGCGCGGCTGGGGCGTGAACGTCGAGCTCGAGGCGGTGACCGGCGACCTCGGCCGCAACCTCCCGATCCGCGGCGCCCGCGGCGAACCGGTCCAGTACCCGCCGGCCATCGCGATCGGGCCGGGCGCGTTGGACCCGAATTCCCCCCTGACCAGCGACCTGCATGAGCTCCAGTTGATGGAAGCCGGCGCGGTCTCCCTAATCTCCGGCGCCGAGAAAGGCGTGCGCTTCGAGCCGCTCATCACCCTGCAGGGCCCGTCCGTCGGCGCCATCGCCACGACCACCGCGAACGCCGGTCCGTTCGAGAAGGTCTCCCTCGCCTTCCAGGCCGACGGCAAGCCCCGCGTCCTCGCGGCGCTCGTCAGCGGCTCCTTCACCTCCGCGTTCCCGAAGGGCGCGCCCGCCGAGGAAGCCAAGCCCGCCGACGGCAAGCCGGCCGCCCCGGCCGCGCCCAAGGCGGCCGCGACCCCGCACCTACCGGTCTCGGCGAAACCCGGCCGCCTCCTCGTCGTGGCCGACGCCGACTTCCTCCTGGATCCGTTCTCGGTGCGGCAACGCCAGGCGGGCGGCCAGACCGTGGCCGAACCGGCCAACGACAACCTCGCCTTCGTGCTCAACGCCGTCGAAGCCCTCGCCGGCAGCGACGACCTCGGTTCGCTCCGCACGAAGGGCACCGCGCTGCGTCCGTTCAAGGTCTTCGACGACATGAACCGGGAGGCCCAGCGGGAATACCAGAAGGAACTCGACGCGATCGAGAAGCGCCTCGAGGCCGCGAACGCCCGCATCGTCGAACTGGGCAGGAACCAGGGCGGCGATCTCTCCAAGGGCCTCGTGGTGACCCCCGAGATCCAGCGCGAGATCGAGAAGGCCCAGGCGCAGGCCGAGAAGTTCATGGACGACCGCCGGGAGATCCGCCGCAAGGCGAACGAGGCGCTGGCCTCCAAGATCCGTCTCCTCCAGGTGCTGAACCTCCTCGCCGGACCGCTTCTGGCCGCGCTCCTCGGCCTGGCCTACTTCCTCAGCCGCCGCCGTTCGTCCAACTAAACCATGCGTCCGACCAAGCTCCTCCTGCTCGCCCTCGTCCTGGGCGTCGCCGCCCTGCTCGCCCTGCGCCTGCGCCCCGCCGCCGACGCGACCGCCGACCCGAAGACCGCGCTGCTCCCCGCCCCTGTGCTCGACGGCGCCCGCGCCGTCACCCTCACCCTCAAGCCGACCGGCAAGACCACCACGCTCGAGAAGGGCGCCGACGGCGTCTGGACGGTCAAGGAGAAGCACGGCCTGCCGGCCGACCTCGAGAACCGGTTGGTGCCCCTCTTCCGCTCCCTGCAGAAGGCCGAGAACTTCGGCGTGCTGACGACGAACCCGAAGCGCATCGAGAAGCTCGCGCTCGACTCGTCCCTCCGCCTGGTGGGCGCCGACGGCAAGGTCACCGAGCTCACGTTCGGCAAGACGACCGACGACGGGCTCGGCGCCGCGGCGACCGTGGCCGACGGCCAAGGCGGCGCGCAGGCGATCCGCACGAGCTTCACGGGCTTCCTCGAGGCCGACCCGGTCAACTGGTTCGACCCGGTGCTCTTCACCGCCAAGCCCGAGGAACTGAAGGGCCTCGCCTTCACCTGGGCCGATGGCCAGCGCTCGTTCGCGCGCGCCGAGAAGGGCAAGCCCTTCGCCGGCAAGGAAGGCGCGCTGCTCGAGGAGATGACCAACGTGCTCATGACGCTGCGCGCCAACGACGCCGTCGCCAAAGGCGACAAGGACGCGGCGGCCGCCTTCGCCAAGCCCTGGTCGATCCAGCTCGAGCTCTTCGACGGCGCGAAGGTCACCCTGACCCTCGCCAAGACCGCCGCGACCGCCCCCAACGAGAGCCCCAAGCTCTGGATGCGCGTCACGCACTCGGACCCGAAGCACAAGGCCAACGGGATGACGGCGAAGGCCGAGTTCATCGCCCCGCCGTGGCTCGCCGAACAGCTCCCGGCGACCCTCGCCGACTTCAACAAGGCGCTCGAGCCGCCCCCCGCGCAGCCGGGTCCGGGCGCGGGCCCGACCTTGAACATCCCCGGCCTCGGCCCGGTTTCCGCGCCTCCCGGGGTCAAATAAGCCCCCGGCCCCGCAAAAGCCCTTGCCTCCCCCGGCGAGGGCTTTTTCGTGTCCGTCTCCGATGGTCCTCGCCGAAGCCCAGTCCCTCTCGACCTACCTGCCGGTCCTCGTCCAGATCGCCCTAGGTCTGGCGATCCCCGCCGGCATCCTCGCCGCCAGCCACCTCTTCGGCCAGCGCGCCAAGGGCAACTACATCAAGGACAAGGCCTACGAGTGCGGCCTGCCGATGGAGGGCAAGCCCCACCCCAAGTTCGCCGTGAAGTTCTACCTGACGGCGATGCTGTTCATCCTCTTCGACATCGAGGTGGTCTTCCTCGTGCCGTGGGCCTTGGTCTACCGCGAATTCCTCGCGGCGGGCATCGCCATCACCGCGGCGACCGCGGTCTTCCTCGGCGTCCTCGTGCTCGGCCTGGTCTACGAGTTCAAGCGCGGCGCGCTCGACTGGGAGAAGTAAGCCGGCGGTCGCGCCGGTCGGCTGAAACCTCGGAAGCACCTCCGGGGTTCCCCTTGCATGCACCCCACCCTCGCCCTGCTCGACGAAGCCGCCGCCCGCCAGGCCCTCGGCCTGATCTTCCTCGGTTCCTTCCTGGGCGGGGCCTTGCTCCTGGTGCTGGCTTTCAACCTCCGGACCCTCTGGAAGATCTTCGAGAAGGCCGGCCAAGCTGGCTGGAAGGCGCTGGTGCCGACCTACCACCATGTGATCATCACGCGCGTCGCCGGGTTGTCCGCCTGGTGGACCCTGCCGATGCTGCTCCTCTTGCCGACCTTCCTGGCCCCGGGAAAACCGGTGAAACTGCTCTGCCTGCTGCTGCTCTTCCTCTGGTGGGGCTGGCTCTGCCAGCGTATCGCGAAGCGCTTCGGCAAAGGCATCGGCTTCGGGCTCGGCCTGACCTTCCCGGTCACCGGCTTCTTCTTCCGGGCCGCGCTCGCCTACGATCGGTCGACCTACCAGGCGCAACCCTGAGCCGCGGACACCAGACATGGAAAGGGCGCCCGATCGGGCGCCCTTTTCGTTGGCCTCGTAGACCGCTCAAGGCCCGCAGATGCCGCAGCCGCCGGGGAGCTCGCGGAAGAAGTCGTGCCCCTTGTCGTCGACGAGGATGAAGGCCGGGAAGTCGACGACCTCGATCTTCCAGACGGCCTCCATGCCGAGCTCGGGGTAATCGATGACCTCGACCTTGCGGATGTTCTCCTGCGCCAGGATGGCGGCCGGACCGCCGATGGAGCCGAGGTAGAAACCGCCGTGCGCCTGGCAGGCTTTGGTGACGGCCTCGCCGCGGTTGCCCTTGGCGATCATGACGAGCGAGCCGCCGTGCTTCTGGAAGAGCTCGACGTAGCTGTCCATGCGACCGGCGGTGGTGGGACCGAATGAGCCAGAAGCCATGCCGGCGGGGGTCTTGGCGGGGCCGGCGTAATAGACGGGATGGTCCTTGATGTACTGCGGCAGGCCTTCGCCCTGCTCGAGGCGTTCGCGGATCTTGGCGTGCGCGATGTCGCGGGCGACGACAAGCGTGCCGGTGAGCGCGAGACGCGTCGTGACGGGGTGCTTCGAGAGCTCGGCGCGGATGTCCGCCATGGGACGGTTGAGGTCGATCTTCACGACCTTCGTCGCGTCGGCATGCTTGCGCGCCTCGGCCGGGATGAAGCGACCGGGGTCGGTCTCGAGCTGCTCGATCCAGACGCCGTCCTGGTCGATCTTCGCCTTGGCGTTGCGGTCGGCGGAACAGGAGACGGCGAGGCCGATCGGACACGAGGCGCCGTGGCGCGGCAGGCGGATGACGCGCACGTCGAGGGCGAACCACTTGCCGCCGAACTGCGCGCCGATGCCGAGCGTGTGCGCGACCTTCAGCAGCTCGGCCTCCAGCGCGGTGTCGCGGAAGGCGCGGCCATGCTCGTTG
>JBEGOO010000190.1:0-3493 GCA_041182045.1 Verrucomicrobiota bacterium | reverse complement strand
CGCGGCGGCGGGGTTTTCGGCCCCGCGACCGCATCTCCCCGCTTGCGCCGGCGGGCCGGACGGCCAAGTTCGACCTTCCTCCCGTCCCATGTCCGACCCGTTCGACAGCATCGAGGCCGCCCTGGCGGACATCGCCGCCGGCAAGCTCGTGATCGTGACGGATGACGAGAACCGCGAGAACGAGGGCGACCTCGTGATGGACGCCGCCAAGGCGACCCCGGAGACGGTGAACATGATGATCCGCCACGCGCGCGGCCTCATCTGCGTGCCGACCGTCGAGCACCAGCTGCGCCGGCTCGGCATCTCGCAGATGGTGCCGGAGAACCGCGAATCGCAACGCACGGCGTTCGCCGTCTCGGTCGACGCGGCCGAGGGGATCACCACCGGGATCTCGGCCTACGACCGCGCCAAGACCATCGCGATCCTCGCCGACCCCGACGCCAAGCCCGAGGCACTCGTCCAGCCCGGCCACATCTTCCCCCTGCTCGCCCGCCCGGGCGGCGTGCTCCAGCGCGCCGGCCACACCGAGGCCGCGGTGGACCTCGCCACGCTCGCCGGCCTGCACCCGAGCGGCGTGATCTGCGAGATCCTCAACGAGGACGGCTCGATGGCCCGCCTTCCCGAGCTCGTCGAGCTCAAGCGGAAGTTCGGCCTGCACATGATCTCGATCGCGCAGCTCATCGAGTTCCGCCACCGCCGCGAGAAGCTCGTCGAGCTCATCGCCGAGCGCCCCTTCCCCTCGGCCTGGGGCGAGTTCACCTTGCGCGTCTACCGCTCGCTGCCGGATGGCCGCCAGCACCTCGCGTTCGTCCGCGGCCAGCCCGACGCGGCGCCCACGCTCGTGCGCGTCCAGCGCGCCAACGTGCTCGGCGACCTCTTCCGCGGCCGCGAGTTCGGCGCCGGCGCCTCGCTCGCCGCCAGCTTCGAGGCCGTCGCCCAGGCCGGCCGCGGCGTCGTCGTGCACGTCGACCAGCCGCACGGCGGCCTGCAGGCCGACGCCGCCGGCATCCGCCTCGGCCGCATGGACGAGCGCGACTACGGCATCGGCGCCCAAATCCTCTCGCACATCGGCCTGCGCCGCATCCGCCTCATCACGAACAACCCGCGCAAGGTCGTGGGACTCGGCGGCTACGGGCTGGAGATCGTGGAGCAGGTGCCGTTCTGAGGCTCGCCGCCGGCGTTTCCGCTTGAAGCCGGGAGGGGAAACCCTTCCATCGCCTTTCCGTTCTTCCCACCATGAGCCAGGACAAGCCCATCCCCGACGCCATCGACGGTTCCGAGCTGCACTTCGCGGTGGTCGCCGCCGGCTACAACGGGGAGCTCGTGGACGCGCTGCTGCGCCGGGTCAACCGGACGCTCCAGAACGGTCGCGTGCCGGAGGCCAACATCCGCGTCGTGCGCGTGCCCGGCTCCGGCGAGATCCCCTACGCCGCCTATATGTGCGCGATGAGCGGCGACTACGACTGCGTCATCGGACTCGGCGTGGTCATCGCCGGGGACACCCCGCACCACGAGGTCATCGCCCACTCGACGGCCCATGCCCTGCAGGAGGCCTCCCTCCGCTCCGAGGTCCCGATGATCAACGGGATCGTCGTGACGAACGACCGCGCCCAGGCCGAGCTCCGCTGCAAGGGCAGCCTCGACCGCGGCTGCGAGTTCGCCCAGGCCGCCCTGACCATGGCCTACCACCGCATCGCGCTGGGCGCCCGCATCGACGAGGTCGACGCCGAGGAACGCGCCAAGCGCGACGGCAAGGACCCCTTCGCCCAGAACTGATGGACGCCCCTTCGCCTTCCTCCGCCCGGATCCGCATCCGGGTCCGCGGCCTCGACCACCGCATGGTCGACCAATCCGCCGGCGAGATCGCCGCGCAGACGGTCCGCACCGGCGCCCGCGTCAACGGCCCGTTGCCCCTGCCCTCGCGGGTCGAGGTCGCCCGCGCCGCCGGCCAGGACGAGATCCGCGGCCACCACCGCCTCGTCGAGGTCATCGGCGCGAACGCCCAGACCATCGAGGCGATGCGCCGCCTCAACCTCCCCTCCGGCGTGGACATCACCGTCGTCCTGCCCGACCAACCGGTCGTCCCGGACCCCGCCGCCGCGCCGGCCAAGCGCAACCGCCGCCACGACAACCGCGTGGCCGCGATGCAGTTCCTGTGCGCCTGGGAGAGCCAGCGCCACGCCGACCTGGTGACGGCGCTCTTCGACTTCCTGCACGGGCGCGAGCAGCCGCGCGAGTACTTCTCCTTCGCCGAGGAGCTGATCCACGGCGTCATCCGCGACCTCGCCCTGATCGACGAGGTCGTCACGAAATACGCGACGAACTGGGCGTTCGGCCGCATCGCGCGCGTCGACCTGGCCATCCTGCGCCTGGCGGTGTTCGAGCTGATGCGCCGCACGGACATCCCGCCGATCGTCAGCATCAACGAGGCCGTCGACATCGCGAAGGAGTTCTCCACCGAGGAGTCCCGCCGCTTCGTCAACGGGATCCTCGACAGCTACATGTCCGAGCTCGGCCGCGACCCGCGCAAGGCCGAGGGCGGCTGATCCCCGGATGGCGGGCGGTTTCCTCGATAGGCTGAAGGCCGGGCTGAGCCGCACCGCGGACGCGGTGGCCAACCTGCTCGCGCGGCCGATGGACGCCGGCGCCGCCGAGGGCCTGCGCGAACGCCTGCTCGCGGGCGACTTCGGCCCGGCGACCGCCGACGAGGTGGTGGCCGCGGCCCAGGCCGCCTGGAAGGCCGATGGCGGCCTCCGCCAGGCGGGCGCGGCCGAGGCCGCCGCCGCCGTCATCGAACGCGCGCTCACGCCGGCCGCGGCGCGCCCCCTCGCGACCGGCCGGCCGCTCGTCGTGATGCTGCTCGGCGTGAACGGCGCGGGCAAGACCACCACCGCCGCGAAGCTCGCCTGGCGTTGGCAGCAGGAAGGCCGGACCTGCCTGCTCGGCGCCTGCGACACCTTCCGCGCGGCCGCGGGCGAGCAGCTGTCCGCCTGGGCCGACCGGCTCGGCGTCGAGGTCGTCGGCGGCGCCGCCGGCGCCGACCCGGCGGCGGTCGCCTTCGACGCCGTGAAGGCGGGCGCCGCGCGCGGCCGCGACGTGGTGCTCCTCGACACCGCGGGCCGCCTGCACACCAAGGCCCACCTGCTCGAGGAGCTCCGCAAGGTCGTGCGCGTGACCGCGAAGGCCCAGGCGGACGCGCCGCACGAGAAGTGGCTGGTGCTCGACGGCTCCCTCGGGGCGAACTCGATCGAGCAGGCGCGCATCTTCCACGAGGCGGTCGGCCTCACCGGGCTCGTCGTGACCAAGCTCGACGGCACCGCCCGGGGCGGCGCGCTCGTCGCGGTGGTCCGCGAACTGGGCGTCCCCGTGCGCTTCATCGGCCTCGGCGAGAAGCCGGAGGACCTCCAGGCGTTCGACCCCCGGGCCTACGCCCGCTCGGTCACCGGCCTCGGCGGCTAGGTTGGCTTGCCACCCCCGCGTTCGTCCGCCACGG
>JBEGOO010000189.1:0-2606 GCA_041182045.1 Verrucomicrobiota bacterium | reverse complement strand
CCCATGGTCAACGCGATCGGGCGGAA
Source organism: Verrucomicrobiota bacterium (assembly GCA_041182045.1). Classification (GTDB taxonomy): domain Bacteria; phylum Verrucomicrobiota; class Verrucomicrobiia; order Opitutales; family UBA953; genus UBA953. The sequence goes on along the minus strand of JBEGOO010000189.1, from coordinate 2,580 downwards.
GAAGGGGTCGTCGCAGCTGACGAGGTCGGCGAGCTTGTCGAGCGTGTAGCCGGAGCCATCGCGGGTCATCTGGATCGCGTTGATCTTCGAGGTGATCGGGTTGGCCACGTACATCACGTCGGCGTAGCCCTTGGGCCAGACGCCGTGGTCGCTGAGCGCGAGACCGCTGAGACCGGTGCCGCCCAGCTTGAACTGCGGCGCCTGCACGGGGAAAGGCGGCTGGTAGGACTTCGCGAGCCGGTCCGCGCAACCGGGATACCAAGCGTACTCATGGAACGGCATCACCGGGTACCCGTAGTCGTTGGCCTCCTGGATGAAGGCCTCGCCCTGCCCCGTCAGCACCAGCCCCCAGATGTTGCAAGGGCCCGTGCTGGTCGCCTCGAAGAAACTGCCATCCGGCCGGAACCGCGCCATGCGCGTGCTCGGGAAATCGACGCTCTCGCCCTTCGTCGTGATCACCTTGCCGGAATTGAAGGCGCCCTGGGCCAGCCAGAACCAGCCGCCCGGAGCGCGCGTGAACTGGTGCGGGAACAGGTGCGAATCCTGGACGCCGAAGCCGGTCAGGAGCACCTCGCGCTTGTCGGCCTTACCGTCGCCGTCGGTGTCGCGCAGGAAGACCACGTCGTGACCGTGCTGGACGATGGCGCCATCCTTGTAAGGCAGCACGCCCTCGGGGATCGCGAGCCCGTCGGCGAAGACGCGGGGCTCCTGCGGGCCGCCGGCGAACGGACGATCGAAGACCAGGACCTTGTCGCGGGCCTTGGACTTGTAGAGCGCCTCCGCCGCGGCGGGGTTCTCGTTCGCGTCGACGGGGTATTCGAGCGCGGTGCTCGACCACGCGCGGCCCTGCTGGTCGAACACGAGCATGATGAACTTGCCGACGCCCGGGGCTTCCTGGGCGAACAACTCGATCTCGAAACCCTCGGGCAGGTGGAAGAGCTTCCGCTGCTCCTCGGCGGTGCGGCGCACGCCCTGAACGTTGTTATACCCGATATCCTTCTTCTTCGGGGCCTCGGCCTTCGCGGGGGCGGCGGCCTTGAGCTTCGCCCAGGTCATCTCCGCGGGCGTCGCGGGCAGCTCCTCGATCGTGATGTCCTTGGCCTGGACGACGGCCTTGCCGCCGGCGTGGATCTGGATCCCGATGCGGCCGTCGGTGGCGACCTGCGGGTCGGCCTCGGTGTAGTCGAGGGCCGGCACGCCGTTGATCCAGGAGCGGATGCGACGACCTTCGGCGAGGATCCGGTACTCGTTCCATTCGCCTTCCTTCACCGCGGCGAGCGCGGCCTTGGGGTCGACCGGTTCCGCGATGACCTTGTTGCGACGGCTCTCGTCGTAGAGCTTGCCGTACCAACCCGCGCCGTAATCGACCTGGTAGCCGGACATCTCGGTGTTGTTCGGCACGCGGACGCTGCGGATCTGGACGCCGCTGTTGACGAAGCCGGTGCCGGTGAGGCGGAGCTTCACCCGCAGGTCGAAGTTCTGGTAGGACTGGTTCGTCGCGAGGAAGAAGTTCCGCGGGACGTTCTGGGTCGCGGAACCGCCGCGGATCTCGCCGCCTTCGACGCGCCACCAGGCGGGATCGCCTTCCCAGCCGTCGAGGGTCCGGCCATCGAACAAGGAGACGGGGGCCGCCGAGGAGACCAAGGCGAGGACGAGGAACAGGGCCGTGAGGAGACGCAGGCGCATAAGAGGGGGTGGCTCCACGTTAGCCGGACGCCGTGGATGGACAACCCCGCAAGTCACCCCGAAACGCAAGTCCGTCACCGCGAAAAGCACATGCCCCGCCGCCCGCCCGCAGCGGACGCTTGCGTCCGCCGACCGAACCGCCTGTGTTCCCCCCATGACTTCCGCCCATAAGCTCGCCCGCGACTGCGCCGCGACCCTGATCCCGGCCGGAGACATCGTCGTCCTCGAAGCCGGCACCGAGGTGCAGGTCACCCAGGCGCTCGGCGGCTCCGCCACGGTCCGCACGCCGATGGGCCTCTTCCGCATCGCCCCGGCCGACCTCGCGGCGCTCGGCCCGGAGGCCGTCGCGCTCTACGGCGCCAAGGCGGAGACGGTCGCCGCCGGTCCGCTCGACGAGGCCATGCTCTGGGAAGCGCTCAAGGCTGCTTCGACCCCGAGATCCCGGTGAACATCGTGGACCTCGGCCTCATCTACGACCTGGCGCTGAGCCCCGGCGAACGCGGCGGCCACAAGGTCGCCGTGAAGATGACGCTCACCGCCCAAGGTTGCGGCATGGGGCCGGTCATCGCCGCGGACGCCCAGGCCAAGCTCGAGGCCCTCGCCGGCGTCGAAGCCGCCGAGGTCGCCATCGTCTGGGACCCCGTGTGGAACCCGCGCATGATCTCGGAAGCCGGCCGCAAGCAGCTCGGCCTCGAGTGAACGCCGCCCCGCTCCAGCCCGGGACGGCCCTCTACCTGCACGTCCCCTTCTGCGCGTCGTCCTGCGACTTCTGTTCCTTCTACCAGGAGCAGCCCAAGCGCGGCGACCTCGACCGCTACCTCGGCGCCATCGAACGGGAGCTCGCGTCGCACCCGCCGGGGCGGGTGGAAACCGCGTTCTGGGGCGGCGGCACGC
>JBEGOO010000188.1:0-5085 GCA_041182045.1 Verrucomicrobiota bacterium | reverse complement strand
CCCCGCTCCCGCGCAACCTCGTGCCCAAGGCCCAGATGGTCCGTCCGACCGCCGGCCTTGAGTTCATCAGCAGCCGTCACTTCCCGGACGACGTCCAGGGCGACATCCTCATCAACAACACGATCGGCTTCCTCGGCACCAAACAGCACGCCGTCGCCGAAGACGGTACCGGCTTCAAGCTGACCTTCCGTCAGAACCTCCTGCAGTCGACCGACGGCAACTTCCGTCCCGTCTCCATGCAGTTCGCCCCGGATGGCTCCCTGTATGTCGCCGACTGGCATAACGTCCTCATCGGCCACATGCAGCACAGCGCCCGCGACCCGCTGCGCGACCACACCCACGGCCGTATCTACCGCATCACGTACCCGGCCCGTCCGCTCGTGAAGCCTCCGGTCATCGCCGGCGCCCCGATCGATACGCTCTTCGCCAACCTCACGCTGCCGGAAGACCGCGCCCGCTCCCGCACGCGTCTCGAGCTTCGCGGCCGTCCGGCCGACGAGGTCCTCGCCGGCCTGCAGCGCTGGCTGGGCACGCTGGCTGCGTCCGACGCGAACCTTGAGCGTCATCAGCTCGAAGGCCTCTGGGTCAGCTGGGGTCTCGATCGCGTCGACGTCCCGCTGCTCAACAAGCTCCTTGTCGCGAAGGACCACCGCGTCCGTGCCGCCGCCGTCCGCGTCCTGCGTTACAATACCACTGCGGTCGCCGACCATAAGGCGCTCCTGCTCCGCGCCGCCGGCGACGAGCATGGCCGCGTGCGCCTCGAAGCCGTCAACGCCGCCTCGTGGTTGGGCAAGGACGTCGCCCTCGAAGTGCTCGCCGAAGCCCGCCGTCACGCCGTGGATGATTGGCTGAAGCCCGTGTATGAGGCCGCCGACGCCTACCAGAACGGCGGTTCCATCGTGGCCGAAGAAGCGCCCAAGGCCGTCACCACGCTCAAGGGCGAGGAGAAGAAGCTCTTCGACCTCGGCGCCGAGGTATATCGTCGCGAAGCCCACTGCATCACCTGCCACCAGGCCGACGGCCAGGGCCTGCCCGCCGCGCAGTTCCCGTCCATCGCCAAGTCGCCTTGGGTGAACGGCGATCCCCGTCGTCTCATCCGCATCGTCCTGCACGGACTCATGGGTCCGATCGAAGTCAACGGCACCAAGTATCCTGGCCAGGTCCCCATGACCGCCTTCAAGGGTCTGAGCGACCAGGAGATCGCGGGAGTCGCGACCTACGTGCGCAACGCCTTCGGCAACAAAGGCACGGCCGTCACGCCTGCCCAGGTCGCCGCGGAGCGTGCCGCCACCAAGGACCAGCAAGGCTTCCTCGTCCCGGCCGAACTCCAGAAACAGTTCCCATTAGGGAAGTGACGCGTTGCGCCGACGGGCGCAGCGAGGGGGAACTGCTGGCATGGGGAATGGCTGCGAAGCAGGCCGCCTCAGGGCGGCCGAGGGTAGGGGCGTGGCTACGCCGCGCCCTCAGCAACGGAGGGCACGATGAATCGTGCCCCTACCTTGGTTCGCCCTGCGGCGAACGGTTGCATGTGGGCAAGGGAGACGAACGAGAGGCCCGGAGGCTTGGTTGGCCAGAGAGCGGTAGAACTCAATGGGGGCGCCATAGGGAGACCGGATGATTGGCTGGGGACATGATGTCCGAGCATTAATCCCGGTATCCGCTTTCCCTTTGAGGTGCTGAATCGTTGCGCGTGGCAGGTATCGGAAATGGGTAGGGCCGACCATCCTTGGTCGGCCGCGGTCGAGCAGGGATGCTCGACCCTACCTAAATAAATAGGCGCGACTGGAGTCGCGCCCATGAGGGGAAGGATGGAGGCGCGCTTACTTCTTCGCGCCTTCGAGCTTTTCCTTCAGCTCGGGGTGGTTCTTGAGGAGCTCGGCCTTCTGTTCGGGCGTCATCTTCTCGAATCGTTCCTTCATGCGTTCGCGGAGCTTCTCTTTCTGTTCAGGCGTCAGGTCTTCGGCCTTTTCCTTCAGCTTGGCCTTGGCCTTCTCGATCTTCTCGGCGACTTCCGGGTGTTCCTTGAGCCAGGCCTGACGTTCTTCGGGCGTCATCGCCTTGAGCTTTTCGATGTACTCCTTGAGTTCGGGGTGGTCCTTCAGGAATTCGGCACGGCGATCGGGGCCGGCGTCCTTGGCGCGTTCCTTCAGCTTCGCGGCGATCTCGGGGTGTTCCTTGAGCCAGGCCTGACGTTCCTCCGGCGACATGTCCTTCAGCTCCGGGTGCTGCTTGAGGATTTCCTCGCGGAGGTCGCCGGCGCCCTTCTGGGCGGCTTCGCGACGCGGGGCTTTCTCGGGAGCGGCGACGGCCGCAGGGGTGAGGCCGGACAGGAGGAGGCCGGCGGCGAGAAGGAGAGCGTAGTTCATGGGAGGGTTACGTGGATAGAACACCGCGTCCGAGGCCGGAGTTTCGGAAGAGCTGGCGACGTCGCCGGAGAGGAAGACCGAGCCGGTCATCCCTACGCGAGTAAGCGGACGCGTCGCCGACGAGTCCCTACCTGGGCATGACGTAGTCCTGCCCCTACCTTGCGGCCACCATGCGGCGGCCTGGCGGACGGTCCCTACCTGTCTTAGCTCAGGCGCTCGTAAGCCCAGAAGAGGCCGGCGAGGGAGATGAGGATCGAGGCAGGGATGACGATCCAGCGGCGATAATGCGTCTCATCCTTGATCCAGAAGGTGGCGCCGAAGGCCAGGGCGATGACGGCGAGCTGGGCGGATTCGACCCCGACGTTGAAGCCCGTGAGGGCGAGCAGGAAGGAGTCCTGGGGGATGGGCTTCTCCGCCAGGCCGCTGGCGAAGCCAAGGCCGTGGATCGAGCCGAAGATGAGCACGATGACAAGGCGCCAGCGGGTATACTGCGGATGGAAGATGTTCTCGAGCGCGATGGCGGCGATGCTGAGCGCGATGATGGGCTCGACGATCGAAGCGGGGACCTTGATCAGGCCGGCGGCGGCGAGTCCGAGGGTCAGGGAGTGGGCGAGGGTGAAGGCCGTGACCTGGGTCAGGACCGGCTTCCAGGAGCGGCTGAGGAGGAAGAGGCCGAGCACGAAGAGGATGTGGTCGAGTCCTTCCGGCAGCACGTGCAGGAAACCATAGCGCAGGAAACCCGTGAAGGTATTCCAGCCGCCGTGCTCGTCATGTTGAGCGGAGACCGAACCCGGCGTCGGAGCGGTCGGCTGGGCGGCGGCGAGGCCGGTGAGGTCGAGCGTGAAGCTGGCTTCGCCCGGGAAGAGGACGGGGACGCGCGGGTGTTCCTGTCCGTTGATCGTGTTCATGAACACCACGGCGACCTTGTGGCCGGGCAGGGAGCGGACCTTCCAGCCGGTGACACCGGCGGGAATCTTCGTCTTCCATCTGCCGCGGGCGACGACCGCGTCGTTCATCGCGAGCAGCGGTTTGCCGGTCTCGGCGACGAAGTCATACGTGAAGTCGGGCTGGACGCGGCCGATCGGCTCGAGGGTGAACTCGAGGTAGGTGGCCACCCAGGCGCGGGTCTGCTTGAGCAGCTCTTCCTTCTGGGCGGTGGTGTAGGTCAGGAACTCCTTCTGCTCCAGGGAAGGCGCCATCTTCGGGCTTTCGGTCCAGTTGCGGGGGTTGATCTCGATCGTGATCTCGGCTTCCCCGCCGGTCTGGAAGTTACCGCGCACCGGTACGTCCGGGATGGAGTGCGCCCCCAGGGGGAGACAAAAAAGCCCAAGAATGGCTAAAAACAGCGCTTTAAAGGGGGTGGCGAGGCGGGGCATGGTGCGAAGATGTATCCGGGGGTGGGGGCTTCAATCCAGATTGTAGGTTGCTTTTCGCAACTTTGGCGGGGTATAGGTGTTCCCTCCCCGTAATACCATGAAGAACATCCTCAGCATCCTCACCGTTCTCGCTCTCGCTGCCGCCGCTCAGGCTGGTTGCGGCGCCAAGATCGCCTCCAAGGGCACCGTCAAGTCCTACGACTCCGAAAAGAAGGAACTCGTCGTGACCGTTGCCGGCAAGGACACCTCCTTCACCCTCACCCCTGAGACCGAAGGCGCCGACAAGGCTGCCGACCTCAAGGGCAAGGCCGTCGAAGTCAACGTCGACAAGCACGTGAAGACCAAGGTCCTCTCCGTCGCCGTCGCTGCTGCCGCCGAAGAGCCGAAGAAGGAAGAAAAGAAGTCCGACAAGAAGGTTAAGAAGGAAAAGAAGGCCTAATCGGCTTTCCCTTCCGTTGCCGGGCGACCGGCAGCCAACGACCCGTCACGCAAGTGGCGGGTTTTTTTGTGCCGCGCGGCGGAGGCCGCGCTCAAGGGGAGACCGGAGACCGGATGGTTGGCTGGGGATGTATGACCGAAGCAGTCATCCCGGTCTCCGGTTTCCTTTTGAGTGACTCGTCCCGCCCTTTGGGTTGCGGAGAGGGGGCGGACGGGTGAGCGTGCGGCATGGGTGACCGATCACGATGGCGTTACTGGCTCTGGCTTGGGCTGACGTCGTTCGGCGGTCCCGGCGCGCAGATCGCGGCTCTGCAGGCTGAAGTCGTGGAGCGCCGCGCTTGGTTGAGTGCCGAGCAGTTCGGTCGCGCCCTTGGCCTGTGCTTTTTCCTGCCCGGTCCTGAGGCCCAGCAGATGGTCACGTGGGTCGCGTGGAAGCTCGATGGCTGGCGGGCGGCGTTATGGGCGGCGGCGGCGTTCGTGCTGCCTGGCCTGATCGCCTGCGGGGCCTTGGGCTATGCCTACGTGCTGTATGGTCATCTCCCTTCGGTCGCAGGTGCCTTAGGCGGCGTCCGTGCCGTCGTCGCCGGCGTCATCCTCGTCTCCGCCTGGCGCATCGGCGCGGGCGCATATAAGGGCCTTGGGCACGGCGTCGCCGCTTTGGCCGCCTTCGCCGGGCTGATCGTCGGGGTGCCGTTCGGCGTCTGCGCGCTCCTCGCCGGGACTTGCGGATGGTGGCGGGCCGACGAACCAGAGGAGGCAGTCGCCGTCCGGTTCGATGCGTCCGTCTGGCGACGTCTCTGCCTCGGGGTCTTGCCGTTCCTGTTGCTGCTGGGAGCGCTCATCGGCTGGCTGGGATGGTCTCACGGGGTCGGCCGTCTGGCCGGCGTCTCGGTCTTCGCGGTCCT
>JBEGOO010000187.1:0-6329 GCA_041182045.1 Verrucomicrobiota bacterium | reverse complement strand
TCCTTCTACCAGGAGCAGCCCAAGCGCGGCGACCTCGACCGCTACCTCGGCGCCATCGAACGGGAGCTCGCGTCGCACCCGCCGGGGCGGGTGGAAACCGCGTTCTGGGGCGGCGGCACGCCCGGACTGCTGCCGGCCGACGACCTCCGCCGTCTCGGGCACGCGATGACCCGCGCCGCCGGCCGCCCCGCCGAGTGGACCGTCGAGCTCGCGCCCTCCTCCGTCCGCGCCGACAAGCTCGCGGCGCTCAAGGAGATCGGCGTCACGCGCGTCTCGATGGGCGTTCAGAGCTTCGACGAGGTCACGCTCGACGCGCTCGGCCGGCGCCATTCGCCCAAGCAGATCATGGAAGCCTGGGAGCTGATCGAGGCCGCCGGCTTCGCCTCGCGCAACCTCGATCTGATCTTCGCCATCCCCGGGCAGGATGAACGGCGCTGGACCGACGACCTCGCGCGGGCGATCGCGCTCCGACCGGACCACCTGTCGACGTATTGCCTGACCTTCGAGGAGGACACGGCGATGTTCGTGAAGCTCTCGCAGGGCAAGGTGAAGATCGACCGCGAGCTCGAGGCCCGGCTCTACCGCGGCACCTGGGAACAGCTCGAGGCGCACGGCTACGCGCAGTACGAGACCTCGAACTTCGCGCGCCCGGGCCACGCCTGCCGGCACAACCTCATCACCTGGGAGATGGGTTCCTGGATCGGCTACGGTCCGTCGGCCGCCTCGCAGTGGGGCGGGCGGCGCTGGACCAACCCCGCCAACCTCGACCAGTGGATCCAAGGCGTCGAGGCCGGGGCGCCCGTGCTTGAGCAGGTCAAGGAACTGACGCCCGCGGACCTGCTGTGCGACGCCTTGGTGTTCGGCCTGCGGCTCAACGCCGGCGTCGACCCCGCCGCGCTCGCGACGCGCTTCGCGACGCCCCTGCCCCCGCGGGTCGCGGACCTCTTCGCCGACCTTATCACCGAAGGCCTGATGGAACGCGCCGGCGACGCCGTCCGCCTCACCGGCGAAGGCCGGATGCGCGCCGACGCCGTGGGCGTCGCCATCCTCGAACGCTTCGACTGATGGAAGCCGCCTTCGGAGCCGCCTTCTTCTTCGCCTGGTCGATCACGTGCGCGCGGCGGAGCTCGCACCACCACGGCGCCGACCTCGCCAATCTGCTGCGCATCTCCATCGCGTTCGTGGCGATCGGGACGGTCGCGCTGGTCGCGGGCCACCCGCTCCTCTTCCCCGGCTGGCCGTGGTTGCTGCTCGGCGGCGCGATCGGGCTCGGGGTGGGCGACATCGCCAGCTTCCATTCGCTCGCCCGCATCGGCGCGGGTCTCGCGCTGCTCGTGATGCAGACGCTGGCGGCGCCGTTCGCGCTCGTCCTCGAGTACCTCGTGCTCGGGCACGCGCCCTCGGGCGCGCAGATGGCCGCGGCCGCCGTCATCCTCGCGGGCGTCGCGACCGCCCTCGGCTCCCGTCCGGTGGGCGACCCCCGGCACTGGCGCGCGGGCGTCGCGCTCTCGGTCCTGGCGGCCTTCGGCCAGGCCTGCGGCGCCGTCAGCACGCCGATGGCGAAGGCCGCCTGCCTCGCGGCGCACGTGGAGGTGCCCGATGGCTGGACCCAAGGCTTCCTCCGCATCCTCGGCGGGCTGCCCATCGTGCTCGCCTTCGTCCTCTGGAACACCCGCGCGCGCGGCCTGCTCGCGCAAGTGCGCCAACCCTACGCCGGCTGGCGGGCGCGCGGCTGGGCGTTGATGAACGGCGTCTCGGGCCCCGGCATCGGCGTCGCCTGCTACCAATGGGCGCTCAGCACCCAGCCGGCCGCGGTGGTCCTGAGCATCGTGGCCTTGTCGCCCTTGCTGGCGTTGCTGTTCCAATGGGCCGTCGAGGGACAACGGCCCGCTCGCCGGGTCTGGCTCGGCGGCACGATCGCCGTCGCCGGCGTCATCCTCCTCCGCAATCCGGAGGCGGTGGCCCGGCTTGCAAGCCTCTTATCTTAAGGTATTTAGGCACGAAGGGGCGCGACTAGGGTATTTACCCTATGCCGACCCGATTGCCGTCACCGTCCGCCCTCCGCATGCTCCGGACGTTCCTGAACCGGAACCCGTCCCGAGGGTTGGAATGTTCATAGCTTGTTGGGTTTGTGCACGCCGCGATCACCCGATCGCCAGACCCCCGGGACGGCCCCCTTTCTCTCGCCCCCGCTCACCGACCGCGGGTCGTCACCTCGCGGAACCGCGCCTCGTACTCCGGGTGATTCGTGCCCATGAGTCGGTCCCAGACGTTGAAGTAGAGGCTGAAGTTCCCGCGGAAAGATTCGTGATGCTGGACATGGTTCGTCGGCGTGTTGACGAAGCGCCCCAGCCAGCTGTCCATCAACCACGACGGGTAGAATTCGTAGCCCGTGTGACCGGCCACGTTGAAGACGATCTGCCAGACCATGAACGCGCCGAACGCCAGCGGGTGGATCGGCAGGAGGCAGGCGACCACGGGGAAGATGCCGGCCTGCACCGCGGCCTCAAGCGGGCTGAAGCAATACGCCGCCCAGGGGCTCGGGTTGACGCTCTCGTGGTGCACGCGGTGGAACCAGCGGAACAGGCGCGGGTGGTGCATCAGGCGATGCGTCCAGTAGAAGTACGTGTCGTGGACGACGATCGCCGCCGCGACCGTGCCCCAGAACCAGAGCGGCCCATGCGCGTCGAGTTTCCAGTAGAGACGCGTCCACCCCTGCTGCGCGGCCCACAGCGTGGCCGCGCCGACGAGGCCGTAGACGACGACCGTGAGCAGCGACCAGCCGAGCTCGCGGCGGACGTCGGCGGCCGCGGGGTAGGCCGGGATGATCTTCCGGGTCGCCCAGCGGCGACGGAACAGCATGTAGCCGAGCAACCAGGCGAGGCCCGCCCAGAAGGCGTAGTTGAGCAGGCTCTGGAGCGCGATACCCGCGACCGTGCCGCGCGGGCCGGTCAGCAGAGGCGGCAAGGTCTCGGCGGCGAACATCGGGTCCGGCTCAGGCGCCGTGCTTCACCTGCCGCAGCGCCTCGTAGGTCGCGATGCCGCAGGCGGTGGAGAGGTTGAGCGAGCGGGTGAGCTCGTTGAAATGCGGGATCTTCACCGTCCGGTCGGCGCCGACGAAATCATGGACGACGTCCGGCGCCCCGGCGCTCTCGCTGCCGAAGACCAGGCCGTCGCCCTCCTCGTAACGGCCATCCCAGAAGCCTCGCGTCGCCTTCGTCGAGAACAGCCAGAGGCGCTCCGGGCGGCCGGGCGCGGCGAGGAACGCCGCCCAGTCCGCGTGATGGCGGACGTCCAGCTGATGCCAGTAATCCATGCCGGCGCGGCGCAGCTTGGCGTCGTCGATCCGGAAGCCCAGCGGGTGCACCAGGTGGAGCACGCAGCCCGTCACCGCGCACATGCGCCCCACGTTGCCGGTGTTCGGGGCGATCTCCGGCTGGAGCAGGACGAGGTGGAGCGGCGGCTTCACCGGCGGCGGCTCAGCGCGCGCGAGATCTCGCGCTTGGCGTCGCGTTCCTTGAGGTCATGCCGCTTGTCGTGCTGCTTCTTGCCCTTGCCCACCGCGAGCAGGCACTTGGCGAGACCGTGCTTGAAGTAGATCTTGAGCGGCACGATGGCCGCGCCGCCCGACTGGACCTCCGCCGCGATCTTGTCGATCTCGGCCTGCTTGAGCAGCAGCTTGCGCGGCCGGTAGGTCGAGTGGTTGTTGAGGTTGCCGAAGTCGTACTCCGCGATGTGCGCGTGGTAGAGCATCGGGCCCTTCGGGCTGATCCGGATGAAGGCGTCGGCGATGTTCGCGCGGCCCAGGCGGAGCGCCTTGACCTCGGTGCCGAGCAGCATCAACCCGGCCTCGTAGGTCGGGCCGATGAAATAATCGCGTCCGGCCTTCGGGTTGCCGACCTCCGGCAAGGACTGTTCGCGGCGGGCGGCCATCGGTGGACGGAAGGGCGGCGCGCCGGCGATCCGGCGAGGACCAGGCGGGCCTTAGGCCTGCTTGGCCGGCTCCTCGGGGGCGAACTCCCAGGTGATGCGGTCCTCGATGATCTCGCGCAGGGCGATGTCCTCGAGGGCGAGCTTTTCCAGGGATTCGATGAGCGGGTTGGCACCGCTGCGGAGCTGCTTCACGCGCTTCGAGACCACGTTGATCAGGATGTTCGGATCGGTGATTTTCTTACGGGCTTCTTGCAGGTATTCGTCGCGCATGGTGGTTTCCCGACTAGGGAACCAATGAACCTAGGGTAGACCCCCCCTCTGGCAAGCGATTTCTGGACCCCCGAAAAATGCCTTTGCCCTGCGTTTTTCGGCGGAATAGACCCCTGTCATGCAAAACCCGGAGCCGTACGGCGAGGCGATGAAATCCAAGGGCGGCCTGACCCGGATCCTCAACGCCCTACGCTACACCTGGGACGGGCTCGCGGCCGCGGCGACCCACGAGCAGGCCTTCAAGCAGGAGCTGGTCGTGGTGGTGCCGCTCTCGATCGCGGCCTGGTTCATCCCGGTCTCCCTGCCCGAGCGCGCCCTGCTTTTCTCCGTGCTCCAGCTCATCCTCATCGTCGAGCTCATCAACTCGGCCATCGAGGCGAACACCGACCACATCTCCTTGGAGCGCCACCCCCTGGCCAAGCGCGCCAAGGACATGGGCAGCGCGGCCGTCTTCCTGACCATCGTGATCGCCCTCGCCGTCTGGGGCACGATCCTCTGGCAGAAGTACCACCCGGCCGCCTGAACGGGCTCAGGCCCCCGCGGGCGGGGCGCCGTCGGCGCGCTCGTTGATCTTCTCGCTCAGGCGCAGCATGCGCGCGCGGGCCTCGGGACCCGAATCGTTGCTGAGCACGACCGTGACCCAGTCGAGCAAGCGGTGTCGCACCTCGCCCAGCGTCTCGCAGTCGCGGAACGACTCGATGCCGCCGGAGGTCATGATCGCCTTGGCGAGCCCGGACATCTCCTTGAGGAATCCGACCCGCTGGCAGTCCGGGATCCAATACGCGATGACCAGGTGGACCCGCCGGCCGTCGCCGGCCTCGTAATCGATGCCGCCGTGGGACCAGCCCAGGGCGCAGTAGATGTCGGCGGTGACGCCCTCGACGCGGGCGTGCGGGCAGGCCACGCCGGGGGCGATCGCGGTGTTCCCCGCGGCCTCGCGGGCATGCATGGCCTCGACGACGCCCGAGTCGTCCGGGATCTCCGGGATCGCCTCGAGGACGCGGCCGAGGAACTCGAACGCGCCTTTCTTGGAGGTCTCCGTCAGCTCGAAGAGACGACCGGCTTGCAGGGCTTCGAGGAGGATGCGCATGGGAGAAGGAGGCGGGTCAGTCCGCGCGGAGGCGCGGGCGGGCAATCAAATGAGCGATGGTCACGTAGGCAACCGTCATCGCCAGCAACGCGCCCCAGTAGACCGGACCGAGCCCGGCGCCGTTCAAGCCGAGCCCGACCACCCAGGGGGAGAACGTCAGCCAGATCGCGAAGGTCACCGCGGCCAGGGTCGTTAGGCTCAGCTGCCACGAGGCGCGGGAGCGGATGAACGGCGTCTCGGGGGAGCGGATGACGTGCACGACCAGCGTCTGGGTGACGATGGACTCGATGAACCACCCTGTCTGGAAGAGGATGATGAAGTCGAGCTGGCCGCGCGAGAAGCCCGCCTGACCGGGGACGGCGAGCTCCGACCAGCTGCCGTGGCAGGCGGCGGGGCAGACCACGAACCACATCAGCGCGAAGGTCAGGTAGTCGAAGAGCGAGGACACCGGACCCAGCCAGATCATGAACCCACGGATGCCGGAGATATCCCACTGGCGCGGCCGGGCGATCCGGTCCGCCTCCACCCGGTCGTAGGGGATGGCGGTCTGCGAGAAGTCGTAGGCGAAGTTGTTCAGCAGGATGAGGATCGGCGTCAGCGGCTGGAACGGGAGCAGCAAGGCCGCGCCGAGGACCGAGAACATGTTGCCGAAGTTGGAGGAGGCGCCCATCCGGATGTACTTCTCGATGTTGCAGAAGATCCGGCGACCCTCGTCGATCCCGTCCACCAGCACCAGCAGGGACTTCTCCAGCAGCACCGCGTCGGCCGATTCCTTGGCGACGTCGACCGCGGTGTCGACCGAGATGCCGACGTCGGCGGCCTTGAGCGCGAGCACGTCGTTGATGCCGTCGCCCATGAAACCGACGGTATGTCCCTGGGCCTTGAGCGAGCGGATGACCTGTTCCTTCTGGGCCGGGGTCAGGCGCGCGAGGATGTCGGCCTCGCGCACGGCGGCGGCGAAGGTCGCCGGATCCATCGCGGCGAGCTGCGCCCCGGTGAGCACGCGACCGACCGGCATGCCGACGTCGGCGCAGAC
>JBEGOO010000186.1:0-6165 GCA_041182045.1 Verrucomicrobiota bacterium | reverse complement strand
ACCCAGGAATCCGGAGGCGCCGGTGACGACGAGTTTCATGCGGGACGCTTAAGGCTCCGCGCCGCCACTGGCAAGCGGGGAGGGCGGTCCCGACGCTTGCCAAGCGTGCCAACACCCGCATGGATGGGTGTCTGCATGGCTTCCTATTCCGACCTGGCCAACCGACCGGTGCTGACCCAGCCGACCTATGAGGCCGGCCGGCCCATCGAGGTCGTCGCCCGTGATTTCGGCCTCGACCCCGCCTCCGTGGTCAAGCTCGCCTCGAACGAGAACCCGCTCGGCCCGTCCCCGCTGGGGCTGGCCGCGGCCCGCAAGGCCCTCGAGGTCTGCCACCTCTACCCGGATGGCGGCGCCACCTTCCTGCGCGAGAAACTGGCCCGGAAGTGGGCGCTCGAGCCGGGCAACTTCGTCATCGGCAACGGTTCCAATGAGGTGATGATCCTCCTGGCCCAGGCTTTCCTCCGTCCGGGCGACGAAGTGGTCTTCGGCTCCCAGGCTTTCATCGTCTACAAACTGGCCACGTTGCTCTTCGGCGCCACGCCCGTGGAGGTGCCGATGCCGGGGTACCGCCACGACCTCAAGGCCATGCGGGCCGCGGTCACGCCGAAGACGCGCCTCGTCTTCCTGGCCTCGCCCAACAACCCCACCGGCGGGACCGACGACCCGGCCGACATCCTCGCCTTCGCCGCCTCGCTGCCGGAGGACGTGATCTTCTGCCTCGACGAGGCCTACACGGAATACCTCGAGGCTTCCGCCGACCTGCGTCCGTTGATGAAGGCCGGCCGGAAGGTCGTGCTCTCCCGCACCTTCTCCAAGGCCTATGGTCTGGCCGGCCTGCGCGTCGGCTACCTGATGGGGTCCGTCGAGGTGTGCGGCCTGCTCAACCGCGTGCGCCAGCCTTTCAACGTCAACCTGCCCGCGCTCGCCGCGGCCGAGGCCGCGCTCGACGACGACGCGTTCGTGCGTCGGACCCGCGAGGTCAACGCCGCCGGCATCGCCCAGCTTTCCGCCGGGCTGAAGCAGCTGGGCTTCGCCTTCATCGAGGGCAAGGCCAACTTCCTCGCGGCCCAGGTGCCCAAGGCCGAGGAGGCCTTCACGATCCTCCAGCGGGCCGGCGTGATCGTCCGGCCGTTGCGCGGCTACGGCATGACCGGCTGGCTGCGCCTGACCGTGGGCACGGAAGCGCAGAACGCCCGCCTGCTGGCCGAACTCGCCAAGCTCTGAGCATGGATTTCGACGAGGTCATCCGCCAGATCCGCGCCAAGGATCCCCGCTACAAGCCGCAGGCCTACGAGCTCGTGCGCCTCGGCCTCGATCAGGCCCAGAAGGACGTGCATGGCGAGCCCAAGAAGGGCAAGGCCGGGGCCAACCGCCACGTGTCCGGCCCGCAGCTGCTCGAGGGTTTCCGCCGCCATGTCCTCGAGACCTACGGCCCCCTGTCGTACCCCTTGCTCCACAGCTGGGGGCTGCGCAAGTCCCAGGACGTCGGCAACATCGTCTTCAACATCATCGACACCGGTCTCTTCGGTCGCTCCGACGAGGACCGGCTCGAGGACTTCGCCGACGTCTACGACTTCAAGGAGGTCTTCCTCCTGCCGTACGAACCACGTCCGCCGGCCTGACGCGTCCGGCGATGGTCAGGCGTTGACGAAGGAGATCGCCTTGACCTCCTGGCAGCCCCGCAGGGCGCGGATCTTGGCGAGCAGGGCGCGTTCGTGGAAGCGGACCTCCGACTTGATGACCGTGTTCTCGCACTGCACGACGAGCTTGCCGCCCTCGAGCACGCGGAGGGGGGCGCACCGACGGGCGAGCTTGGCGGGCAGGAGCTCGTGCCAGTGGGCGAAGATCGCGTCCTCCGGCACGGGCTTGTCGAGGCGGAGTTTCTTGAAGGCCTCGGTGACCGCGTCGTCGATGGTGCGGAGCGCGCGGTCGGTCGAGCGGCCGCGGTCCTCGGGCAGGCCGCGCAGGTTCGCGAGCAGGTTCATCGCGTGCCGGGAGAACTTCCCCTTGGACTTGCCCTCGGTGAGCAAGGCGCGGACGGCGTAGGGCAGGTCGCGCAGGTGTTCCGAGCGCAGGCATTTCTCCGGGGCGTGCGCGCCGCCCACGATGATGCCGATGGCGCCGGCGTCGCGCGCGCCTTCGCCGTCCTCCTTCGGGTCGTCCCCCACGTGGACCAAGGCGGAGACGGCGACGCCGAGCTGCCGGGCCGCGTGCGCGAACGCCTTGGGGTCCGGTTTGACGTGGCCGGTCTCCTCCGAGAGGAAGACGCCGTCGAGGTGCTTGGTCAGGCCTTTGCCGGCGAGCACCGCGTGCATGCGGGCGTCGGCGTTGGAGAGGATGGCCACCTTGATCCCGAGGAAGCGCAGGGCGGTCAGCGCGGTCACCGCGGCCGGAGCGACGCGCCAGGCCGACTCGTGGGCGAAGGCGGTCCAGCACTCCTTGAAGACGGCGTCGAACTTGGAGGCGGGCAAGGACGGGCCGAACGAGCGGAGCACCACCTCGCGCCAGAAGACCTCCGGTCGGGCGTTGCGCGGGGCGCCTTTGAAGCCCAGGGGGAAGGCGGCGTCCAGCTCGGCGGCGGCCACCTCGACGCCATGCTTCCGCGCGCAAGCCGCGTAGACCGCGCCGACCGAGGGGTGCGGGAAGAGCAAGGTCCCCGAAAGGTCCAGGGTGACGGCTTGGATGACGGCCATGGCGGGTCGGAGGGAAGGCTGGCGGGGCCAGGCAGGCGAGGATGGGACCAGAGCGGGAGGCTAGGGTCAACCCCTCGTGGACGGTCCCGGCTTGTCTACCTGCGTCCGCCGGTTAGAAAGAAGCCATGCCCCGCTTCCTTCTCTCGGCCTCCCTTGCCCTGATCGCCTCCCTTTTCGCGGGTTGCACCGCATCGTCCGCCCCGACGACCGCCTTGGGGTCCGTCCGCAAGGTCTTCGTCCAGGATACCCTGGGCTCCGGCGTGGCCGAGGCCGATGCCTTGGCAAATGTCGTCCACGACGCCTCCGTCCATGAGCTCGCCCATCTCGGTTATGTCGCCACCCGGACCCCGGGCGAGGCGCAGGCGACGCTGCGCAGTTCCTGGCGGGTGAGCCGCGCCGCCGACGGCCGCGTCAGCCTCGCGCTTTCGCAGAGCCTGTTCGATGTCGGCGGCCATCGTCTCATGACCACGGACTCGGGCACGACCCTCTCGGTCAATTTCTGGAACGAAGCCGCCGTGCAGCGCGCCGTCGAGCAGGCCCTGGCCCGCTTGCCGAAGGTCGCCCCCGCCGCCTCCGCGCAGAAGTAACCCTCAGCCTGGTCGCGCGCGGAGCCGCTCCGCGATCTCGGCGAGCAACCTCGTCCACTCCGGCAGGCTGACGCCCGCCGCGCGGCCGCGTCGCCAAGGCTCGCCCCAGATGCCCTCCACCTCGACTTCGCGACCCGCGAGGTAGTCGATCAGGCTGGAAGGACGATAGGGGCCCATCCCATCCGTCATCTCCAGTTGCCAGCGGATATGCTTCTCGTCGAACGGGTGACCGCGGGCGGCGGCCGCCGCGGCGACCTCATCCATGAGCCGCCGGGCCCGGGCGCGCAGCGCCGGGTCGCCGACGATACGGTCGGTGGTGATTCCGCCGGCGGCGATGGCCAGACCGTTGAAAGGCACGTTCCAGCAGAGTTTCTTCCAGAGCACCGCCTCGAGCGAATCCTCCGCCCGGCAATCCAGGCCGGCTTCCGTGAACAGGTCGACGCAGCGGCGGACCGCGTCGTTGGCCGGTCCGACGGCGGCGGCCATGCGCACGTTGCCCGGGAGCGTGTTCTCCACGACGCCGGGGGCGGTGCGGTTGATGCAGACGAAGCAGAGCCCCGCGACCAGTCGTTCCGCCGGCAGCAGGTGGGCGAAGGCCTCCACGTTGCCCATGCCGTTCTGCAAAGTCAGCAGGAGCGTGGCCGGCCCCAGCAACGGACGGACCAAGGCCGGTAGCTGGGCGTTGGCCGTGGACTTGGCCGCGACGATCACGAGGTCGCAAGCCGGAAGGCCCGCGGTGTCGGGGGTCGCGGTGGCGACGGACACCACGCGTTCGCCGAGCTGGTCGCGCAGCCGGAGGCCTTGCCGCGTGATGACGGCGGCGTCCGCGCGCGTGACGAGGTGGACCGCATGCCCATGTTCGGCGAGCCGGCCGCCATACCAACCGCCGACGGCGCCGGCGCCGACGACCGCGATCCTCATGCCTGGGAGGGCGAGCGCCGCACCGAGGAATGGCGGGCCTCCGCCAGCTTGGCGGGGTAGTCCAACGTGAAGTGCAGGCCGCGGCTCTCGTGCCGTTGCAGGGCGCACTCGATCACCAGCTCGGCCACCTGGATGAGGTTGCGCAGCTCGAGCAGGCGGGGCTCCACCTTGAAGTTCCAGTAATACTCGCGGACCTCGTCGGCGAGCGTGCCGATGCGGGTCCGGGCCCGCTGCAACCGTTTCGTCGAGCGGACGATGCCCACGTAATCCCACATGGTGCGCCGGAGCTCGTCCCAGTTATGCGTCAGCACCACGCGCTCGTCCGGGTCGCCGGCGGAACCGTCGATCCAGCCGGGCAGGGCGGGGCGCGTCGCCGGTGCCGTCGCGATCTCGGCGTCGGCCGCGGTCGCGCCATCGTGGGCCAGCACCACGGCTTCGAGCAGGGAGTTCGAGGCGAGACGGTTGGCGCCGTGGAGGCCCGTGCAGGCCACCTCGCCCACCGCGTAGAGGCCGCGGAGGGAGGTGCGTCCGGCGAGGTCCGTGGCGACGCCGCCGCAGAGGTAGTGCGCCGCGGGCACGACCGGCACGGCCTCCCGGGCGAGGTCGAACCCCGCCTGGCGGCAGGTCTCGAAGATGTGGGGGAAACGTTCGGCGAGGTGCCCTTTGGCGACTTGGGTGGCGTCGAGCAGGACGTGCGGGGCGCCGTCCCGTTTCATCACCGAGTCGATCGCGCGGGCGACGATGTCGCGCGGGGCGAGGTCGCCCAGCGGGTGGAAGTCCTTCATGAACGCGCGGCCCGCGAGGTCGCGCAGGATCGCGCCCTCGCCGCGCACGGCCTCGGAGATCAGCGCCCGGCTGCCGTCCGGCGACTTCAGGGCCGTCGGGTGGAACTGGACCATCTCCATGTCGCGGATCTCGGCGCCCGCGCGGTAGGCCATCGCGATGCCATCGCCCGTGGCGATGTCGGGATTCGTGGTGAACTGGTAGACCTGGCCGACCCCGCCGGTCGCGAGCACGACGACCCCGGCCGAGAGCGTCTCGACCTTCCCGGCCCGGGTGTCGAGCACGTGCAGCCCGAGGGTGCGGTCGCGCGGCCCGCCGAGCGCGACCTTGGGGTCGATCTTCGAGGTCGTCAGCAGGTCGATCGCGAGATGGTGCTCGAGCATGCGCACCAACGGTTGGGCCGCGACGGCGCGCAGGAGCGCGGATTCGATGGCGCGCCCGGTCATGTCGCGGGCGTGCAGGATGCGGCGCTTGGAGTGGCCGCCCTCGCGGCCGAGGTCGGGGCGCCCATCGACGCCGTTCTCGAAGCGGACGCCCCAGGCGATGAGCTCGGCGACGCGCGCCGGGCCGCCTTCGATGATGTGGCGCACCGCCGCGAGGTCGCACAGGCCGTCGCCCGCCGTCAGGGTGTCCTGCACGTGGCTGGAGAAATCATCCGTCTGGTCGGTGACGCAGGCGATGCCGCCCTGGGCCCAGTTCGTGTTGGATTCGGAGCTCGTCTTCTTCGTCACGATGGCGACGGAGCGGCCCCGGTGGGCCAGGTTGAGCGCGAAGCTCAGGCCCCCGATGCCGCTGCCAACCACGATTGCGTCGTAATGGGTCGCCATTCAGGCCTCACCGTAGGGCTGCGGCGACCGGCAACAAGCCATTTGACGGGCGGGGTGGGCGGGTATACCTCCTTTCCCGTGGAATTCGCCCTCATCGCCGTCTGCCTGCTCATCACCGCCTTCTTCGTGTTGGCGGAGATGGCGCTGGTCTCGGCCAACCGTCGCCGGCTGACCAAGATGGCCGAGGAGGGCGATCGCGGGGCCCGCCGGGCCCTGGAGCTCCTCGCCGAACCCTCCCGGTTCCTCTCGACCGTGCAGGTCGGCATGACCTTCGGCGGCATCATCGCCGCCATCTACGGGGGCACGCCCCTCACCCGCCGGCTGGAGCCCGCGATCGAGGCGTTGCCTTGGGCT
>JBEGOO010000185.1:0-11266 GCA_041182045.1 Verrucomicrobiota bacterium | reverse complement strand
AGTTTGACCTAGGTGGGGGCGGGACTTCAATCCTGCTCATGGCACTCGACAAGGATTCCGTCCAGAAGGCGCTGGGGCAGGTCCGCTACCCCGGCTTCAGCCGGGACATCGTCTCCTTCGGCCTGGTCAAGGGCATCGAGGTCACCCCGGAGGGCAAGGTGGCCGTCGGCCTGGCCGTGACCACCGCCGACCCCGAGGTCCCGAAGAAGCTCTACGCCGAGATCGAGGCGGCCCTGCGGGCGCTCGGGGCGCAGGCGCCCGAGATCGCCATCACCGTGACGGTGCCGAAGGGTGCGCCGGCCGCCGGCGCCCCCGCCGGGGCGGCCAAGCCCCCCGCCGACGCCGGGGTCGGCCGCGTGAAGCACATCATCGCCGTCGCCAGCGGCAAGGGCGGGGTCGGCAAATCCACCTTCGCGGTCAACCTGGCCTGCGCCCTGGCCCGCGCCCTCACCGAGCAAGGCCGCCCCGACCGGGTGGGCCTGATGGATTGCGACATCTACGGCCCGTCGGTGCCGCTGATGATCGGGGTCGGCGGCCGCCCGCAGATCGAGGGCGACGTCCTCCTCCCGCTGGAGAACTTCGGGGTCAAGGTCATGTCGATGGGGCTGCTGATCGACGAGAACGCCCCCGTGGTCTGGCGCGGGCCGATGATCATGAAGACCATCTCGCAGTTCGCCACGAACGTCCGCTGGGGCGAGCTCGACGTCCTCCTCATCGACCTCCCGCCCGGCACGGGCGACGCCCAGCTGTCCATCGCCCAGTCGATGGCCTTGAGCGGCGCGGTGATCGTCACGACCCCGCAGACCGCCGCGGTGTCGGTGGCGCTGCGTGGCGCGGCGATGTTCGAGAAGGTCAGCGTGCCGATCCTCGGCGTGGCCGAGAACATGAGCTTCCTCGAGGACGCCGACGGGCGCCGCCAGTACCTGTTCGGCCAAGGCGGCGGCCTCAAGGTCGCCACCGCGCTGGACACCGAGCTGCTCGGCGAAGTCCCGCTGGATCAAGCGGTTCGCCAAGGGGGCGACCACGGTATCCCCGTGGTCATCAGCCACCCGGATGGCAACCCGGCCCGCGTCTTCAAATCCGTGGCGCTGACGGTCTTGCGCAAACTCGAGGCGAAGGCGTGACGGTCCCGTGACAGGGACTTGCCAGCGTGAGGTTTTTCACCCAATCTTGGAACCGATGAGCAACGTGGACCAAGGAGCTTCGCAGGACGCCGAGTTGGCGGCGCGCTCCTCGCTTTACGCCGAGTTCCGCGCCGAACGGGAGGAGATCCTCCGTCACAAGTGGATCGAGTCGGAGAAGGCCGGTCGCGACATCGGCTTCGAACGCGCGCTCATCGATTGGACCCGCCATCACCGCGCGCGCTGGCGGGCCGAGCGCCGGACCAAGGCCTAAGCCTCGGGCGGCGGCGCCGGCTGGACCACATACAGGTCGGCCCAGTCATCATACAACGATCGGCCGCGCTTGTCCGTCAGGATGGTCAGGTAGAAAAGCGACGAGCCGAGCAGGCCGGACTTCAGATCCCACATCCAGAGGATCTGCTTGGTCGCCGCCCATTGCCAGACCTTGCCGGTGCGCGGAGCCCCGAGGGTGCCCGCATCGACCAAGGATAGGCCGCAGAGCCGCTGGCCCAACGTGCCCCCGAGATAAAGCACGGGCACGGCCAGCGCCGCGACGACCGCGGGCGGGATCAGGAAAATCGCGATGTTCGACAGGGAGCCGACTTCGGGTTGGTACCCGACCAAGACCCCGAGCGCCCGGGCCAGGGCGAGGGAGAGCGCCAGGTCCGTGACATGCGCGAGCAACCGGCGCCCCTTGGAGGCGGGCTGCAGGACGGGGGGAGCGGGCGCAGGTTCCATCCAGGCAGACTGCGGAACCGGCGCACGCGGGCAATAAAAAGGCCGCCCAACGGGCGGCCTTTTCAGCGGGTGGAAGCGGAAGCTTAGCCCTTGATCTCCTTGTGCAGCGAGTGGCGGCGCAGGGAGGGGTTGTACTTCTTCTTTTCGACCTTCTCCTGGGAGAGCTTCTTGTTGCGGGTGGTCATGTAGCGGGAAGGGTTCTTACCTTCCTTGCGGGCTTCAGTGCACTCGATGATAACGATTTCGCGGGCCATGGTTCAGATTGGGTTTAGAGGTTGAGGATTGGGAGGGGGAGACGGGGGGAGCAAGCCCGAAAAACAAGCCGGGCGGCCAGCGGCCGCCCGGTTCGAGCAAAAAGGGCCGGAATCAGCCCCACAAACGCTTCTTGTGGCGATTGTTCTTCGAGCGCTTGCGGCGCTTGTGCTTGTTCATCTTCAGACGACGCTTCTTCTTGAGGCTTCCCATGGTGTGGTGATGGGTCGCATCTAGGAGAGCCTCCGCGGGACAGTAAAGCCGAAACTAGACCGAAATGCGGGTATCGGCCAACCACGCCGCCGGACCCCAGGCCGCGCGTAAAGTGCCCATAATCGGGCCGACCGAGACTTCCGGCCCAGCCCAGGCGAAGCAGGCGCTGCCGCTACCGGTCAACCGGAAGGTCAAGCCATGCCGCTCGCGCAGCCACCCGAGGGCGGTCGGCAAGGCGAGGTGCTTCGCGAAGACCGGCGCCGCCAGATCGTTGCCCAGTTCCGCCGGATCGGCGTCCGGCGTCGCGGTCCAGGCGGCGAGGCGCGCTTCCGCGTCGGCCGACGCCTGATAGCGGCCGGCCTTCGCCAGGCCGGCGTAGGCCTCGGACGTGGGGATGCCGAAGGGCGGCTTGATGATCAGGACGCGACGACCCCGCAACGCGGCGACGGGCGCTTCCGGCATGGCCGCCAGACGCTCTCCCCTGCCCCGCATGACCTTGAGCCCGCCGCGCACGAAGTAAGCGCAATCCGAACCCACCTCGGCGGCGAAGCCTTCCAAGGCCTCGGGCCCGAGCGGCGTCGGCGCGGCCTGATCCAGCAGTCGCAGGGCCGCGGCGGCATCCGAGCTCCCGCCGCCCAGCCCCGCGCCATGCGGGATGCGCTTCGTCAGCCGGAACGTCCCGCGGACGCAGTCCGGGCGGTGGCGGGCGTAGACTTCGGCCGCCCGCAGCACCAGATTCGACCCGTCGGCCGGGACCGTCGGGTCGTCGCACGTCAACGCGAAGGCCGGACCGGGCGTGAAGGCCAGCTCATCGGCGAGCTCCACGGCGGCCACGAGGCTGACCAGTTCATGGAAGCCATCCGCGCGCCGGCCGGTGATGGCCAACGAGAGGTTGAGCTTCGCATGCGCGGCGGTGACGGACACGCGGGCAGGATGGCCGCCGACCCCCGCGGAGGCGAGGCGATTTGCCGGCTCAGGAGCGCGGGTGCGCCTTGCGATGGACCTCCCGCAACTTCGCGACGGAGAGATGCGTGTAGATCTGCGTGGTCGACAAGGACGCGTGGCCGAGCTGCTCCTGGACGAGCCGGAGGTCCGCCCCGTTGGAGAGGAGGTGCGTCGCGCACGCGTGCCGCAGCTTGTGCGGGGTGAGATCGGCCGGCAACCCGGCCAGGGCCAGCTTGCGCTTCAGCATCAGCTGGACCGCGCGCGGGTGGAGCGGGCCGCCGCGGGCGGCGAGCAGCAAAGGCGCGCCGCGGGCGGGCGCGCCGCGCAGGTCGAGGTAGGCCTTCACCGCGGCCACCGCGGTGTCGCCGACGGGCACGACGCGCTCCTTGGAGCCCTTGCCGAGCACGCGGACGAGCCCCGTGCCGAGGTCGAGGTCGCCGCCGGTGAGCCCGCACAATTCGGACACGCGCAACCCCCCGCCGTAAAGCAGCTCGAGGATCGCCTGGTCGCGCGCGCGCCGCTCCGGCGTCTCGCCCGTCCCCTCGGTCGCGTCGGCGTCCAGCAAGGTGTCGGTCTGCGTCTCGGTCAGGAACTTCGGCAGCGACTTCGGGAGCTTCGGCAGCACCAGCCCGGCCGCCGGGGTCGAGGCGATGCCGCCGCGCTCGCGGAGATCGGCCAGGAACGCGCGCACCGCGGAGACCTGGTTGTGCACGCTGCGGCGGTCATGCGTGTTCTGCCGTTCGATCACGAAATCGCGCAGGTGGCGGGCGGTGAGCTTCGCCCAGTCGCCCCGCCAACCGCCGTTGGCCTGCATCCAGAGGGCGAAACCTTTCAGCGAGCGGCCGTAGGTCAGGCAGGTCCGGGGCGCGAGCCGGCGGCCCGCCAGCTGCCGTTGCAGGAACGCGGAGACCTCGGGCGAGCCCGGCCAATCCGTCGGAGCGCCGCCGTCCGGAGCCTGGACGGGGCGACGCCTCACACCTGCGGCTTCTTGCCGTGCTCGGCGCGGACCGTGATGCCGATGCCGCCGCGCACCCCGAAGGCGCCGACGACCTCGCACCAGACCGGATCCAAGGCCGCGACGAGGTCGTCGAGGATCTTGTTGGAGAGGTGCTCGTGGAACATGCCCTGCTGGCGGTAGCTCCAGAAATACAGTTTCAGGGACTTCGACTCGACGATGCGCGGACCCGGGACGTAGCGGATCGTGATCTTCGCGAAATCCGGCTGGCCGGTGGCCGGGCAGAGGCACGTGAACTCGTCCGTGGTCAATTCCACGGTGTAGTGCCGGCCGACGTTGCGGTTCGGGAAGGTCTCCAGCGTCTGCTGGGGTTTGTTCTGGGTGTTCCCGAGGTGGGAAAGCCCGGCGAGGTCCTGAGGCTGAGTGGCCATGCGTACAGGCAAGCGGCCGCGGCGAAAGAGACAAGCGGAGAAAGCCCTTTCCGGCGGACCGCGACCGAAACCGGCTTGCGTCAGGGCCGGGCCGCGGTTGCCTTCCCCTCACCCACGCGTGCATGGAACCCAGGGCCATCGCCATCCTCGGGGCCACCGGCTCCATCGGCACGACCACCCTCCAAGTCGTCCGGGCCCACCCGACGCTGCTGAAGGTGGCCGGCCTCGCGGCCCGTTCCCGCTGGCGCGAGCTCGTCGGCCCGGTCCGTGAGTTCGGGGTCCGCGTCATCGCGTTGGCCGACCCGTCGGCCGCCGCCGCGGCCCGCGCCTCCGGCGAGTTCCCCGCCGGCACCCGCATCCTCGAAGGCGAAGCCGGCCTGACGGAGGTCGCCTGCCTGCCGGAGGTCGCGATGGTCGTCTCCGCGGTCGTCGGCACCGCCGGCCTCGCCCCCACCCTCGCCGCGCTGGAAGCCCGCAAGGACGTCGCCCTGGCCAGCAAGGAGCTCCTCGTGCTCGCCGGCAAGTTCGTCACGGCCACCGCCCGCCGCACCGGCGCGCGCCTGCTGCCGGTCGACAGCGAGCACAACGCGATCTTCCAGCTGCTGCGCGACAAACCAGCCGCCGACATCGCCCGGCTCGTGTTGACGGCCTCGGGCGGGGCGTTCCGCGACACGCCCCCGGACCGGCTCGGCGAGGTCACGCTCGCCCAGGCGCTGAAGCACCCCAACTGGGACATGGGCCCGAAGGTCACGATCGATTCCGCGACGATGGCGAACAAAGGGCTCGAGCTCATCGAGGCGCGCTGGCTCTTCGACATGCCGGTCGAGCGGATCGACGTGGTCGTGCACCCGCAGAGCATCATCCACTCGCTCGTCACGCTGACGGACGGCAGCCTCCAGGCGCTGCTCTCGCCGCCCTCGATGGCCTACCCCATCCAGGATTGCCTGCTCTTCCCCCGGCGCCTGCCCTGCCCGGCGCCCCGGCTCGACCTGGCGACCGCGCTGACGCTCTCGATGAGCCCGCCGGACCCCGCGCGCTACCCTTGCCTCGGCCTCGCCCGCGACGCCGCCCGGGCCGGCGGCACCGCCCCGGCGGTCTTCAACGCCGCGAACGAGGTCGCCGTGGAGGCCTTCGTGGCCGGCCACCTCCCCTTCCTCGGCATCGCCGAGTTGGTCGCGCGCACGCTCGCGGCCTGCCCGGCCCGCGAACCCGGCTCGCTGGCCGAGGTGCTCGCCGCGGATGGCGAAGCCCGCCGGACCGCTTCCAGGCTCGCCCCGGGGCTGGCGCGCTGAAATAACCCCCTTTTACCGACTTCATGGATCATTTCTCCGTTTCCGACCTCCTGGGCAGCCTCCGCGGCATCCTGCTGGTGGCGATCTTCTTCGGTGGTTCGATCTTCATCCACGAACTCGGCCACTTCCTCGCGGCCCGCAAGCGCGGCCTGAAGATCGAGCGCTTCTCGATCGGCTTCGGTCCCCGCCTCTTCGGCTGGACCGGCAAGGACGGCGTCGACTACCGCGTCTCCCTCATCCCGCTCGGCGGTTACGTGGCCCTGCCGCAGCTGGCCGACATGCAGGGCATCGAGGGCGAGAACGCCGACGACGCCGAGGCGCTGCCGAAGATCTCCTACGCGGACAAGATGATCGTCTCGGTGATGGGCGCGGTCTTCAACGTGATCTTCGCCTTCACGCTGGCCACCATCCTCTGGTTCACCGGGATGCCCGTGCCCGAGGGCAACGGCAGCACCGTGGTCGGCTACGTGCCCGAGCAGATCGTCGTGGGCTCCCGCGACCTCGCCGAGCTCGGCCTCGGCCAGACCATCCCGGGCCCGGCCTTCGCCGCCGGCGTGCGCAGCGGCGACCGCATCGTGGCCATCGACGGCCAGACGGTGACGACCTTCGCCCAGGTGATGGAGGCCATCATGCTCGGCAACCGCCGCGACTCGCAGGACCGGCCGACCTCCACCTTCACGATCGAACGCGCGGGCAAGACGCTGGAGCTGGTGGTCCAGCCGGCCCGCCTGGAGCTCAACGCCCGCAGCGGCGACAAGGTCCGCGTCGCCGGGATCCAGGCCCGCACCAAGGTGATCCTCGACGAGCCCGCCCCCGGCTCCCCCGCCGCGCTGGCCGGCCTGAAGCGCGACGACCAGGTCCTCGCCGTCGACGGCCAGACCGTCAACAACACCGCCGAATTCCGCGAGCTCCTCCGCAAGGGCGGCGCCGTGGAGCACCAGCTGCTCGTCGAGCGCGCCGACGGGGCCCGCGCGACGATCCCGGTCACGCCCCGCATCAACGCCACGGTGAACCCGCTGAGC
The DNA here is from genome assembly GCA_041182045.1 of Verrucomicrobiota bacterium. GTDB lineage: Bacteria > Verrucomicrobiota > Verrucomicrobiia > Opitutales > UBA953 > UBA953. The sequence continues at coordinate 4,297 of JBEGOO010000185.1, read as the reverse complement.
GTGGTCAGCTACGGCGAGGAAGGCCACCGCCACTCCCTGGTCGTCGTCCCCGTGACGAAGGACCTGCTCACGCGCGACCCCGAGGCCAAGCGCGACCAGCTGATGGTGCTCGGCGTGTCCCCCGAGGATCCCGCCCTGGCCGACAGCCTCCGCATCGGGACGATCCTCGACAAGGTCGACGGCAAGGAGCTGACGGTCCTGCGCTCGCTCGACGACCTGAACAAGGCCACGACGGGCGGTCCGCGCGAACTCACGCTCTATTGGAAACGCGCCAACGGCGACAGCGGCAACCTCACGCTCAAGGGCGCCGAGGTCCACCGCGGCAAGCCGGTGGAGGTCGCCCAGATCGGCGCGGGCCTCCTCGCCCGGCCCGACATCGAGAAGCGCAACCCGCTCGAGACCTGCGTGACCATCGTGAAGTCGACCTTCACGACGCTGAGCCGCCTCTTCGACCGCGGTTCCGACATCAAGGTCAACCAGCTGGCCTCGGTGATCTCGATCACCAAGACGTATTACAACATCTCCGAGGACATCACCCGCGTGCTCTGGTTCACGGTGCTGATCAACCTCAACCTCGCGGTGCTCAACCTGCTGCCGATCCCCGTCCTCGACGGCGGCCACATGCTGATCGCCACCATCCAGCGCTACACCAACAACGCCATCAAGGCCTCGGCGGTGATCATCCTCCAGTACACCTTCATGGCCCTCCTCTTCGGGCTGATGGCCTACATCATCCTGAACGACGTCCGCCGGTGCTCCGGGGACAGCGAACTCCAGCTCAAGCAGCAGATCCTCGAACGCCACGTCTTCAAGGCCGTGGAGTATAAGAAGTAAGGGGAAGAGAGGGGTTGGCGGTTAGCGGTTGGGGAAAAACAAAACAGGGCGAGGGCTGGGGCTAGGACCAGGGCTGGGAGAAATTTTAGGGACAGGGTCAGTAAGCAGGGGGAAGGATTATAGGTTAATCCCACGCCCCCGCTACCCTCCGTACTCTGTACTCTGCACTCCGTACTCCGTACTCTGCACTCCGTACTCCGTACTCGACTCAGCACTCCGCACTCTCCTCCTGGCCCTACCCCAAGCCCTGGCCCTCGCCCTCGCGGCCATGAGGCCGCGTGTGCCTCCCCTTCCCCTGCCCCGATTTTCTCTCCCAACCGCTAACCCCTAACCGCTAACCGCTAAAACTCCATTCTCGTCCCCGGGAACTGTTTCCGCCAACTTCCTGTCCACCCTCCCATGGATCTCCCGACTTCCTCCTCGCGCCGTTCCTTCCTCGGCTCCGCCGCGGCCGCCCTGGCCGCCCTGAGCGTGCCGGCCGCCCTCGCCGCCGAGAACGCCGCCGCCGCCAAGGCGTCCGGCAACGGCAAGAACAACACGAAGAAGGCGTACATCTACGCCTTCCACATCGGCAACATCGAGGCGTGGTCGATCAGCGACGGCTGGGGGACCTTCGGCAAGGGCGTCTCGAAGAAGATGTGGCCGCCGGAACAGCGCCCGGCGATGTCCAAGGCCCTCGCCGACCTCGGCGAGCGCCCGGACGACATGACGCTCTACATCAACGTGCTCGTGCTCCGCAAGGGCAAGGAGGTCGTCCTGGTCGACGCGGGCTTCGGCGCCTACTACAAGAACGTCAACTGGGGCTGGCTGGCCGACGCCCTCGAGACGATCGGGATCAAGCCGGCGGACGTCACCCACGGCCTGCTGAGCCACTCGCACGTGGACCACATCGGCGGCTTCTTCCAGGGTAACAAGATCCTCTTCCCGAACGCGGCCATCCACGTGCTCAAGAGCGAGGTCGACTTCTGGCGCGCCCCGCAGCCGGACTTCAGCAAGTCCCACCGCACCGACGACATCCCGGGCCTCATCAAGATGGTCCGCGGCGGTTTCGACGCGCTGCAGCCGAACCTGGTGCTCCACCAGGACGGCGACCAGATCCTCGACGGCGCCATCACGATCCTCGCCGCCCCGGGCCACACCGACGGCCACGCGATCTACCGCATCAAGGACGGCAAGGATTCGCTCCTGCACCTGTCCGACCTCGCCCACAACCACGTGCTGATGCTGCACGACCCGTCCTGGTTCATCGACTTCGACCATCACCCGGAGCAGGCCATCGCCACGCGCCGCAAGGTGTTCGCCGAGATCGGGGCGACCCGCGAGCGCGCCTATGGTTTCCACCTTCCGTGGCCGGGCCTGGGCGTGATCGTGCCGAAGGGCCCGGACAGCTACTTCTGGTCGGCCGAAAGCTGGCGCTGGGACGTCTGAGTTCGTTGACGGGCGCGGGCAAAGGGGTTGAGATGACCCCATGCCTCCGGACTATTGTCCTTCCCGCCATCGCACGGTCCGTCGCCTCACCCGCGTCGTGAACGTGGGCGGCGTGGCCGTGGGCGGCGCGCACCCGATCCGCCTGCAGTCGATGACGACGTCCGACACCGAGGACGTCGCCGCGACGGTGGCCCAGGCGATCCGGCTGGCGGAGGCGGGTTGCGAGATCATCCGCATCACGGCCCCGAACAAGGCCGCGGCCGTCGCGCTCAAGGAGATCCACCGGCGGTTCCGCGCGGCGGGCTTCACCCAGCCGCTGGTGGCCGACATCCACTTCCTGCCGGTCGCGGCGATGGAGGCGGTCGAGCACGTCGAGAAGGTCCGCGTGAACCCGGGCAACTACGCCGACAAGAAGAAGTTCGCGGTGCTGGAATACACCGACGCGGCCTACGCCGAGGAATTGGAGCGCCTGCACGAGGCCTTCACGCCGCTGGTGCTCCGCGCCAAGGCCCTCGGCCGCTCGCTCCGCATCGGCACCAACCACGGTTCGCTCTCGGACCGCATCATGAACCGCTACGGCGACTCGCCGCACGGGATGGTGGAGTCCGCCCTCGAGTTCATCCGCATCGCGGAGTCCCACGGCTTCAAGGACATGATCCTGTCGATGAAGTCGTCGAACCCCAAGGTGATGGTCGAGGCCTACCGCCTCGCCGCCGCCCGCATGGCCGAGCTCGGCATGGATTACCCCCTGCACCTCGGCGTGACCGAGGCCGGCGAAGGCGAGGACGCCCGCATCAAGTCCGCCATCGGCATCGGTTCGCTGCTGGCCGACGGCCTGGGCGACACCCTCCGCGTCTCGCTGACGGAGGACCCGTGGCATGAGATCCCCGTCTGCAAGGAGATCGTCCGCCGGGCCGAGGCCTTCGCCACGCTCGGCGCCGCCTCGTCGGTCCAACTGCCCGCCGACCCGGCCGACCCCTTCGCGTTCACGCGCCGGGCGACCGAGACCATCGAGCTTTCCCCGAAGTGCCTCGCCGGCGCCGGGGAGGTCCCGCGCGTGGTGGTCCGCAGCGTCGCCGGCCTCGCCGACTGGCAGGCCGCGGCGAAGGAGCTCCTCGACGCCCACGCGGCCCAGCGCGAAGTCCGCGCCGAAGGCCTGCTGGTGCGACTCGACGACCCCGCCCACGCCCCGGCCCTGCGTTCGCTGCGCAAGGCCCTCGGACCGGCCGTGCCGGCCCTATTCGTCGAGACGAGCCTCGCGCCCGCCGACTTCCCCTTCGACGGCTCCGGCAGCCGCCTGGTGGTCGTGAAGGCCTTCGCGGCCACCGATCGCGCCGCCGTCAAGGACTGGGGCGAAGCGGTGACCCGGCATGACGCCGTCCTCGCCGCGGACCTCGAGGGGCCGGCGCTGACCGCGCTGGCCAAGGATCTCGCGGCGCTCCCGGCCGGTCGCCTGATCCTCACGTCCTCGCAGCCCCAGGAAGGCCTCCACGCCACGGGCACGGTCCGCGAACTCGTCCGCGCCGCCGCCGTCGCCCAGCTCCAAGCCCCCCTCTGGATCCGCGCCACGGTCGCCAACGCCGCGCTGCTCGACGCCGGCTTCCAATCCCGCCTGCTCGAGGCCGCGATCCTCGCCGGCGGCCTGCTCGTCGACGGCTACGGCGATTTCCTGTCCTGCGAAACACCGACCTCCACCGCGAAGTCGCTCACGCTGGCCTACGACATCCTGCAAGGCGCGCGCATGCGCCAGACGAAGACGGAGTATGTCGCCTGCCCCTCCTGCGGCCGGACCCTCTTCGACATCCAGTCGACCACCCTGAAGATCAAGGAACGCACCGGCCACCTGAAGTCCGTCACCATCGCCGTCATGGGCTGCATCGTGAACGGTCCCGGCGAGATGGCCGACGCCGATTTCGGCTACGTCGGCGGCGCCCCCGGCAAGATCAACCTCTACGTCGGCAAGACCCCCGTGAAGTTCAACATCCCCCAGGAAGAAGCCGTCGAACGCCTCGTCGACCTCATCAAGGAAAAGGGC
>JBEGOO010000184.1:0-4776 GCA_041182045.1 Verrucomicrobiota bacterium | reverse complement strand
GTCTCGATGATGCTGGCGGCCTGCGGGTTGACGTTCACCTCCTCGCGGAGCTCGTTGGACTTCTTGAGCGCGTCGTCGAGGGAGATGTTGATGTCGTCGGGGACCAGCTTCGCGAGCCGGTTGGTCTCGATGAAGGGCAGGTCGCGGATGCGGGCCAGGTCGCGCACCACCATCTTGGCGCCGAAGGTGCCGAAGGTGATGATGTTGGCCACGCGGTCGGCGCCGTACTTCCGGCGCACGTAGTCGACGACCTCGTCGCGGCGGCGCATGCAGAAGTCGATGTCGAAGTCGGGCGCCGAGACGCGCTCGGGGTTGAGGAAGCGCTCGAACAGCAGGCCGAAGCGGATCGGGTCGATGTCGGTGATCTTCAGGCAGTAGGCCACGATCGAGCCCGCGCCGGAACCGCGGCCGGGCCCCACCGGGATGTCCTGGCGGCGCGCCCAGTCGATGAAGTCCCAGACGATGAGGAAGTAGTCGACGAAGCCCGTCCCCGCGATGACCCCCATCTCGTAGTCGACGCGGCGGCAAAGCTCGGCCGGGCTCGTCCGCCCGGGGCCGGGCACGGTCTCGTCGGCCCAGGCCTTCGGGTCGTCGTAGTCGACGCCGTAGCGCTCCCGGAGGCCCGTCTTCACCTGCTCCAGCAGGTAGGTGCCGTTCGGGCGCATCGCCGCGCGCTTGTCCTCGGCGATCGTGAAGTCGCCCTTCTTGCCGGCGGCCACCGCCAGGCCGTTCTTCAGTTTCTCGTAGCCGTCGAGGATGGCGTCGATCTTCTTGCCCGCCTTCGGCTTGACGCCCTCGCTGAAGACGTAGACCGGGTAGTTGTTCTGCCCGACCGGCAGCTGCACGTCGCACATCTCGGCGATCGCGACCGTGTTGGTGATCGACTCCGGCACCTCGCCGAAGACGCGGAGCATCTCGGCCTGGCTCTTCAGGTAGAACTCCTTGGCGTCGTAGCGCATGCGGCGCTCGTCGGCCAGGCGGGCGCCGGTCTGGATGCAGAGCATCGCGTCATGGGCGACGTTGTCGCCCGCGTCGACGTAGTGGACGTCGTTGGTCGCCACCACGCGCAGCTGGAACTCGCCCGCCAGCTTCAGCAGGTCGGGGATGATCCGTTTCTGCTCCTCGAGCCCGTGGTCCATGAGCTCGATGACGAAGTTCTCGCGGCCGAAGATCTCGATGAACCGACCGCAGGCCTTGCGGGCCGCCTCGTAGTCGCCGCGCAGGAGGGCCTGGGGGATGACCCCCTGCAGGCAGCCGGAGAAGCCGATCAAGCCCTCCGCGTGCTTCGCCAGCTGCTCGACGTCGGTGCGCGGCTTGTAGTGGAGCCCACGGACGTGCGCGTCGGAGACCAGCTTGGTGAGGTTCTGGTAACCCTTGAAGCTCCGGGCCAGCACCCCCATGTGGTAGTACTTGTGCTCACGGCGATCCGGCTTGTCCGTGAGCGCGTGGTCCCAGACCAGGTAAAGCTCGCACCCCAGCAGCGGCTTCAGCTTCACCTCGCCCTTCGAGCGGGCCTTCGCCTCGCTCCAGAAGTCGAACAGCCCGAAGAGGTTGCCGTGGTCGGTGATCGCCACCGCCCGCATCGTCATGTCGCACGCGCGCTGCATCAGGCGGTCGATGCGGCTGCAGCCGTCGAGCATGCTGTAGTCCGTGTGCACGTGCAGGTGCACGAAGTCTCGACTGATGGATTCCGGGTCGGCCATGCGGGACGGCGATACTAGGGAGGGGGTGGAGGGCAGGGAAAGGGCATAATCCTTGGTCTGGTCGCCGGCCGGTCCGCCGGCTGGCCGCCACCCGGCCCCTTGCGTTGGGGCTTTCTTGGCCTTGCCGCCCTCCCCGACCGGATTAGCCTGCGCCCATGAGCGAAGACCGCTTCTCCCTGCGCAACCAACTGCACCTCGGCGTCGGTCTCGGCATCCTCTACGGGTTGCTCAACCGGGTTCTGTTCCACAGCCACGCCGAGCCTTCCTCTTCCTCGGCCTGGTACCCGGTGTTCATGATCATGTCGTTCAGTTTCCTGTTCCTCGTGCCCGCCGCCCTCGGCTTCATCGTCGTCTGGTTCGACCGCCGGGAGCGCCGTTGGTCCCGTATGCTCTTCGGGCCGTGGGTTTCCGCCCTGATCATGACGTTCTGCACCGTCGCGCTGCAGCTCGAGGGGTGGATCTGCGTGATCTTCGCCCTGCCGGCCATCTTGTTCATGGCCTCCCTGGGCGGGGTCATCGCCGGCTTCGTCCGCCCTCGGGTCACGTCCGACGGCGGGAAGCGCCTCTGCGTCGCCGTCGTGGCGCTGTTGCCGTTCATCGCCAGCCCGCTGGAATCCCTCCGCGCCCGGTCGAACGAAATCCGGACCGTGGCCTGCGCCATCGACATCGCCGCGACGCCCGCGCAGGTCTGGAAGCAGATCCGCTCGGTCCCGCGCATCACGGAAGCCGAGCACACCTTCTCCTGGCATCATCGCGTCGGCTTCCCCCGGCCCACCGAGGCCGTGCTCGAGGGCACCGGCGTCGGCTCCGTCCGCTTCGCCCGGTTCGAGGGGAACCTGATGTTCGTCGAGAAAGTCACCGAGTGGGAGGAGAACCGCCGGCTGTCCTTCTCCATCAAGGCCGACACCGCGAACATTCCGCCCACCACCCTGGACGAGCATGTCATCGTCGGCGGGCCCTATTTCGATGTCCTGCACGGCACCTATTGGATCGAGCCGCTCGGCCCCGACCGGGTACGCCTGCACCTCGCCAGCGACCAGCGGCTTTCGACCAGTTTCAACGCCTACGCCGCTTGGTGGACCGAATGGGTGATGGCCGACCTGCAGGACTACATCCTGCGGATCATCAAGGCCCGCGCCGAGCGGGACCGCTGAGCCGGCCGCGGCCCGCGCGATCGCCGCGAAGGGGCGCTTGCCAGCCCGCGGGGCGCGCTTAGGACATGGGGCACGCCGTCGTCGTATGTCGCTCCGCCGCCCCATCTTCATCTACAGCGGCAATCATGTCGGCGGGGGGGAGTACCTTTGCCTGCGGCGAGCCGAATGCGCCGTCCGCCTGGGCTTGCGTCCGGTCATCATCACCTCGCCCGGGCCCATGGACGAGGCCTATCGCCGGGTCGCCCGGTTGCTCCATGTCGACGCGGCGATCTTCAATCGCCCGGCCTTCACCCCCGCGATCGCCGCCGCGGTGGCGGACGACTTGGCCGCCTTGCTGGGCCCCGAGCCTTCGCATCTCGAGGTCACCGGTCTGCCGGACAGCTATTTCGCCAGCTTGCTCGCGAAGCGGTTGCCTGATTCCGATTACTCGTTGCTGATCATCCGACCGGGTACGGTGCTCACGCGCGCCTGGCCGAGCTGGGGCGATTTTTTCCCCGACCCGCGCGCCGCCTGGCGGGCGCTCCAGGGACGCAAGGAGAACGGCGTGCTTCGTCAACTCGCGGCCCAGGGCCGGGTCCTCGCCGTCAACCAGGCCTGCGCGGACGATGCCGCCCGCCTCGCCGGATTGCCGTCCCTCGAGGCCGCGCTCGAACCGGTCATCGTGCCGGGCGGAGCGCCGGTTCGCGTCGCCGCCACCGGACCCTACCTGCTCACCGTGGCGCGGATCGACGGGATCATGAAGGGTTACGTGCGCGGTCTGGTCGCGGCCTTCGCCGAGCTGGTCCGCGACCATCCCGGCCTCCGGCTCAAGATCGCCGGCGACGGTCCGGATCGTCCTGCGACCGAGGCCCTCGCGGCCCGGCTCGGCGTCGCGTCCTCGGTGGATTTCCTCGGCACCCTGGCGCCGGAGGCCTTGCCGGAACTTTACGCCGGCACGACCGCCTTCGTGGGCATGGGCACCGCGGCTTGCGAGGCGGCCATGCAGGGCGCCCCGACGGTCGTGGCCCTGGCGTATGACGTGGCCTGCCGTTCGCCCGGTTATTTCGGCGAACCCGGCTTGCAGGGCTTCGGCGAGGTCGTTCCCGGCCAGCCCAAGCTCGCCGTGACGGCGCTGCTGCGGCCGCTGCTGGCCGATGCCGGGCTGGCCCGCCGCGTGGCCGACCGCGGGCGGGCGCATGCGTTCGCGGAACATCATCCCGACGCCGCGACGGAACGCCTGCGGGCCTTGCTCGCGCGCCCGGCCGTCGCGCCGGTCGCGCATCCGTGGCCGTTGCCCAAGTGGCGCCGGCTGCTCGGCAGCCTGGTCCGCGGTTATGGCCGGCGTCGTCCGCTGGCTCGCGAGGTTTGAGCGTCGCGCCTACTTGATCTTCACGAAGGTCCGCTTGCCGGCCTGGAGCACGAGCTCGCCGGCGGGGCGCGCGACCTTGTGGGCGGGGTCGGCGACCTTCTCGTCGCCGAGCTTGACCGCGCCGCCTTCGATCAGGCGACGGACCTCCTTCTTCGAGGGGAAGAGGCCGGTCGCGGCCAGCAGGTCGACGATGCCGATCTCGGCGGCGCCGCCGGCGAGGGCGTCCCAGGCGAACTCCGGCATGTCGGTGCGCACGCCGCCCTTGGAGAAGACGGTCTCGAACTCGGCGCGTTCCTTCGCGCCGGCGCCCGCGCCGTGGAACTTGTCCGTCAGGCGGGTCGCGAGCTGCTTCTTGGCCTCCATCGGGTGGAGGGCCTTGAGCGCGGCGAGCTCCTCGGCGGTCGTCAGCAGCAGCAGGTCGTAGTAGACCCACATGGTGGCGTCCGGCACCGACATGATGCGGCCGAACATGTCCTTCGCGCCGTGGTTGAAGGCGATGTAGTTGCCGAGCGACTTCGACATCTTCTTCTCGCCGTCGAGGCCGACGAGCAGGGGCATGCCGAGCACGGCC
>JBEGOO010000183.1:0-9285 GCA_041182045.1 Verrucomicrobiota bacterium | reverse complement strand
GAGTGGACCGAGGTCTTCGACCTCAAGGCCGACCCCTACGAGCTCAAGAACCTCGCCAGCGACCCGGCCTACGCCGACCTGCGGAAGAAACTGGAGGCGGAGTACGAACGCCAGGCCAAGGCCATCGACTTCAAGATCCCGGACTTCGCCGACAAGCCGGCGGCCGGCGGTGAGGAGAGCCGCAAGAAGGGCGCAAAGAAAGCCAAGTGACCGCGTCATGACTTGGTTCCGCCCAGCCCTGCTGTTGTTGATTCTCACCGAGGCGACGTCGGCCCAGGAAACGGCCGGCACCTATTGGCGGGGGCGGAGCCGGGCTTTCGCCGATCTGGCCTTCGCCCGGTCCGAAGGACCTCATCTGCCGCTGGCGCCGAGCCTGGAGCCGGAGGCTTTCACCTTGCCGACCTACGCAGGAGGAGCGCCCAAGGGCGAGGGCGTATGCGTCCTCGGCTTCCTGCTTTCCGCCGAGGTCATGGGCGACGCCCGCGTCGGTCCCTTGGTCCCGTCGGCTCTCCGCTGGAGCAACCCGGAAGGCGTCACCGGGAACAACATCGGTCGCAAGACCTATGACAGCTATTGGTATGAGCTCATGCCTGCGGTGCTGCTCACGCAACTCACGCTGCGCCACCCCGAGTCGGCGGAGATGGACGCCAACCTCCGGCGGATGGCCGACCGGTACGCGTCGATTGTCGAACGACTGGGCGGCCCCCGCGCCCGCTTCGACCAGACCGGCTTCATCACCGTCGGCGAGCGCGCCGGACCCGTGGTCAATGGTCGCTGGACGGAGCCGGATGCGGCCGCCGCGATGGCCTACGTGTGCTACGCGGCCTGGACCCGGCAGCGGGCCCCGCGCCACCTCGCGGCGGCGCGTCACGCCATGGACGCGCTCGAGCGACGGAAGCCCGAGGAGGGCAGCCCGCTGTACGAGTTCTCCCTTTACTGCGCGCCGGCGCTCGCCGCGCGTATGAACCGCGAGCAAGGCACCCGTTATGACGTCCGGAAACTGCTCGGCTGGTGCCTGGGCACGAATGGCTCCCCGCAGTCCGCCCGGCGATGGTGGGGCAGCCTCCCCCGCGATTTCGGGGGAGTCGGCACGCAAGGTCTCTGCGGCAGCACCCGTCCGGGCGACGCCTACGCTTTCGCGATGAACACCTTCGTGGCCGCCGCCCAGCTGGCACCGCTCGCCGCCGAGGATCCCGCCTTCGCGGGCGAGATCGGCGAGTGGCTGGCATCGGTGGGACGGAACGCCCGGCGATTCTTCGCGGACGAGGTCCCGCCCCGCTTCCAATCGGCCCCCGCGACGCGCGGCACCGCGCTGGCGGCGATTCCGTACGAGGGGCTACGCGAGAAGAAACGTCTGACCGCGACGTTGAAGCAGACCGCCCCCGGAGTCTGGCTTGCGACGCTGCCGGGCGGCGACGCCGAGGTCCGCTGGTCCGCCGATTTCGGAGCACACGCCGAGCTGCCTTGGCGGATCGAGATCAAGGATGCGAGCGGGCGCTGGCTCCACCAAGGCGAGGTCCGCCTCAAAGCGGGGAAGACCACGACGGGGGGCGGCCTGCCCTCGGCGCCGGGCCCTTTACGCGTGGAGTTCACGGCCCAAGGTCGTCCGGCGGATCCGACCAAGTTCCGGGTGGAACTGCATTACCCCAACGGCCCTTGGCTGACCGGCGACCCCGTCTTCTTCGGCTGGGGCGCACCGACCGACCTCTCGGTCTACGGCGGCGCGCACCTGGGATCCTTCGCGGCCCTTTTCATCGACTCCGACACTACCGGCCTGCACATCTTCGACCTGGCAGCGACCCACCACCTAAGCCAAGGTGACCGCCCTACCCGGCTCTATCTAAACCGGACCGATCGGGCGCTCATGGTCGGCGGGCTCGAGATACCTGCCCGCGGCGCAATCGTCCGCTAAGACTCCTCCCCATGAAAACCCTCCTCCTCACCCTCCTCCTCACCCTCCCCCTGGGCCTCGGTGTCGCCACCGCCGCCGAGCCGGCTGCCGATGCGGTTCGCGCGGCCGACGACGCGCGGGTCGCCGCGATGCTCGCCCCGACGAAGGACGCCCTCGACGTCGCGCTCTCGGAGGACCTGCGCTACGCCCACTCCAACGGCAAGGTCGACACGAAGGCCTCGCTCACGGCCTCGCTGCTCGGCGGCGAAGCCAAGTATCTGAGTTACAAGTACACGGAGCGGAATTTCCGCTTCCCCGCCCCCGACGTGGCCATCATGGCCGGTCGGCTCGAGGTCCAGGCCAAGGTCGACGGTGTCGCCATGACCACGGGCATCAGCTACCTCGCCGTCTGGCGCCTCGAAAACGGCCGCTGGAAATTCCTCGCCTGGCAGTCCTGCAAGATCCCGCCGGCCACCCCCGCGAAGTAGGCTGGCAGGGCGGGGATTGGGGATTGGGGATTGGCGGGGGGCGAGAAGCGACTAAACATGCCTTACCCCATAGCCCATGCGTCCCCTCCTCCCCCTCCTGTTCGCCCTCACGCTCACCGCCCAGGACAAGCCGGCGGCGACGGCCGCGCCCAAGGCCGAGGCCAAGAAAGCCCCGGCGCGCTTCGTCAACGACGGCAACCCCGAGCACCTCAAGACGCCACTCGCCGTCAAACCCGACGAGAACATCCCGTACGGCCCGCACCGCATGCAGGTGATGTACTTCTGGCGCGCGAAGTCCGACCAACCGACGCCCGTGCTCTTCTACATCCACGGCGGCGGCTGGGCCAACGGCGACCGCTCCAGCGTCAACGGCCTGCTCAAGCCCTGCCTGGAGGCCGGCATCTCCGTCGTGTCCGTGGAGTACCGCTACATCAAGGACGCCACCGCCGACGGCGTGGTCCCGCCGGTGAAGGGACCGATGCTGGACTGCGCCCGCGCCCTCCAGCTGGTCCGCAGCAAGGCCAAGGAATGGAACCTCGACAAGACCCGCGTCGTCGCCAGCGGCGGCTCCGCCGGCGCCTGCACCAGCCTCTGGCTCGCCTTCCACGACGACCTCGCCGACCCGAAGTCCGACGACCCCATCGCCCGCGAGTCGACCCGTCTGCTGGCCGCGGCGGTCACGGTGCCCCAGACCTCCCTCGACCCGAAGCAGATGCGTGAATGGACGCCGAACAGCGGCTACGGGGCGCACGCGTTCGGCATCGCCGGCGACGCGGCCAAGAAGGTCTCCTCGTTCCAGGCCTTCTTCGACGCCCGGGAGCGGATCCTCCCCTGGATCAAGGAATATTCCCCTTATGAACTCGTGACCAAGGACGACCCGGCCGTCGGCCTCTACTTCCCCACCCCGCCGAACCTCGGCAAGGACGAGAAGGACGCCACGCACTCCGCCAACTTCGGCGCCAAGCTCAAGGAACATTGCGACGCGATCGGCGTGCCGTGCGAGCTGGTCTACCCCGGCGCCCCCGACGTGAAGCACCCGAAGGAGATCGACTTCATCAAGGCGAAGCTCCTGCCCGCGGCGAAGTGACGCCATGCGCGCCCTGCTCGCCCTTTGCCTCGGCCTCACGTCGCTGGTCGCCGCGGAGCCGACGCTGACGCTCGACAGCCCGCGCCCCAACCAGGTCTTCCAGCGCGACACCCGGACGACCGGCGGCGTGAAGGTGGAAGGAGCGGTCGCGGGGGTCGAAAACTATGACACCCCCGTCGCCGAATATCGGCTGGACGGCGGCTCTTGGCGAAAACTTGGGCTGACCTCGTTCGGACGAATGGACGGACGGACGGTCTTCACGGGCGGCTTTCGGGCCGAAACGGGAGCGCATGCCGTCGAGCTCCGGGTAATGCGCGACGGCCAGCCCATCGCCACCCACCCGGCGGTGAAGTTCTTCGTCGGCGAGGTCTTCGTGGTGACGGGGCAATCCAACTCCGCCAACCACGGCGCGGCCAAGACGAAGGCGACGTCCGACCAAGTCTTCTCGCTTTCGTCGAAAGGCGATTGGCAACCCTGCGCCGACCCGCAGCCCGGCGCTTCGGGCAACGGCGGCAGCTTCCTACCGGCGCTCGGCGATGAATTGCAGAAGCGCCTCGGCGTCCCCATCGGCTTCATCCCCTGCGGCATCGGCGCCACCAGCGTCCGCGAATGGCTCCCGAGCGGCGTGCCCTTCCCCAACCCGCCCACGATCGTCAGCCGCGTGCGCCAGACCGCCGCCGGCCAATGGGAGGCCGACGGCAAGGCCTACGCGATGTTGCTCAAGCGAATGGAATCCGTCCCCTCCTTCCGCGCGGTGCTCTGGCACCAGGGCGAGAGCGACGCCAACCAGAAGGACCCGACTCGCACGCTGTCCGGCAAGTTATACGCCGACCACCTGAGGACGCTGATCACCCGCAGCCAGAAAGACGCCCTCGTGCTTCCGCGCGCCCCGTGGTTCGTCGCCCAGGTGAGCTACCATGGCCCCGAAGACGTCGGCTCCGAGGACATCCGCGCCGCGCAGGCCAGTCTATGGAAGGAAAAGGTCGCCCTCGAGGGCCCCGACTCCGACGCCCTGCGCGGCCCGCTCCGCGACAACGGCGGCAAAGGCGTCCATTTCTCCGCGGAAGGCCTCAAGGCCCACGCCCACGCCTGGGCCGAGAAGCTCGTCCCTTGGATCGAGGCCCAACGCTGACCATCCCCATGCGCACGCTGCTCACCGCCCTCCTCATCGGACTCACCGCCCTGCACGCGGAGCTATCGCCCGACCACTATCGCCGCTTGCAGGACGAGGCGGCGGAAGCCTTGGTCGTCAAAATCGCCCAGGTCGACGTCAAGGTCACCCTGGGCAAGGACGGCAAGCAGTTCGACGTACGCGCTACCGCGACCGTCCAGTCGGTCCTCCGCTCCAAGGCCGGCCACCAGCCCGGGGATGCCATCCCCATCGCCTACACCGTCATCCAGACGGTCGTCCCGATGCCCGGCCCGGGGAAACCCCGCATCCTGGAGAAGGGCGAGACGGTGCGCGCCTACCTCAAGCCGGGCGACGGCGCCAAGACGCTCGGGCCGGCCGCCTACGGGCAAAGCTTCGTAACGCCCTGAGGGCGAGGCTTTCCTTTGGTCGGGCTGGTGAGATTCGAACTCACGACCTCTTGCACCCCATGCAAGCGCGCTACCAGACTACGCTACAGCCCGAGAAAGGAAGGTTCGTTAAGCCCAAGGGGGCCGGAGATGTCAACCCGACAAACAAAACCGCCCCTTTCCTCGACAGAATGGGTCGGTTTGCCTAGAAAACGGCCATGCGACGTCTCCCCGCGTTCCTCCTGCTGGCTTTGAGCGCCCTCGCCACCGCGGCGGAGTCGCCCCGCCCGAACATCGTCTTCATCCTGGCCGACGACCTAGGCTACGGCGAGGTTGGCTTCAACGGGCAGAAAAAGATCCTGACGCCGAACATCGACCGGCTGGCCCGCGAAGGCCTCGTGCTCAGCCGTCACTACTGCGGCAACGCCGTCTGCGCGCCGTCCCGCGCGGTGCTGATGACCGGCCTCAATCCCGGTCAGGCGCCGGTGCGCGACAACGCGGACGTCGGCCAAGGCGAGCAGATCCCCTTGCCGGCGGGTATCATGACCCTGCCGAACACCTTGAAGAAGGCCGGCTACAAGACCGGGGCGTTCGGGAAATGGGGCCTCGGCGGCATGGACTCGACGGGGAACATCTTCCAACAGGGCTTCGACCACTTCATCGGGCTCACCAGCCAATGGCAGGCGCATAGCCACTACCCCGCGGCGCTCTGGGTGGACGACAAGCTCACACCGCTCAACAACGGGCCGCAGGGTGTGCCGGGCCACGGCGGCTTCCCGGCTGGCGCCGACGTGAACGACCCGGCGAACTACGCCGCGTTCATCGGTCAGGACTTCGCCCCGGACCATTTCATCCGCGGGGCCGAGGCCTTCATCGCGGCGAATGCGAAGAGTCCTTTCTTCCTCTACTTCCCGTCCCCGCTGCCGCACGTCTCGCTGCAGGTCCCGGCGGAGGAACTCAAGGATTACGCCGGCAAATTCCCCGAGGACAAACCCTTCGCCCCGGCGGCGAAGGGCTCCTACGTACCGAACCGCACCCCTTACGCGACCTACGCCGCGATGATCACCCGCCTCGACAAGGACGTCGGTCGGATCCTCGCCGCGCTCGAGAAAGCCGGCGTCGCCGACAACACGATCATCGTCTTCACCGGCGATAACGGCGCCACGCATGACGTGGGCGGCGTGGACACGAAGTTCTTCGCGTCCGCGGGCGGCCTGCGCGGGCTCAAGGGCTCGTTGCACGAAGGCGGCGTCCGCGAACCCACCGTGGTGCGCTGGCCGGCCGCGATCAAGCCGGGCCGGCGCTCCGACCTGACCTCGGGCTTCGAGGACTGGCTCCTCACCTTCGCCGACCTCGCCGGCGTCAAGCCATCCGGTCCGACGACCGGCGAAAGCCTCGTGCCCACGCTCAAGGGCGAGCCCCAGACCCGCGTCCACCCGCTCTACCGCGAGTTCCCCGGCTATGGGCACCAGCAGGCCCTCTGGGACGGCAAGTGGAAAGCCATCCGTACCGAGATGCTCAAGCAGGTCAACCAGACCGGCAAGGTGACCACGCAACTGTACGACCTTGACGCCGACCCGGCCGAAGCCAACGACCTCGCGGAGAAGTTCCCCGAGGTGGTCAAGGCGCTCGAGGCGAAGATGGCCGCGGCCCGCCGGCCCGACCCGAAGTTCCCGGTGGCCGGCCTGGATCCCTTGCCGGCCGCGAAGACCGGGAAGAAAGCGGCGAAATGAACCCATGCGGTCGCTCCTGACGCTCCTCGGACTGGCCGGCCTCGCGCTGCGGCTGACGGCGACGGAAGCCCCCACCCTGCTCCCCGGCAGGCAGGTGCCCGACGTCGCGTTCACCGACCTGACCGGCAAACCCCACCGGCTCGCGGACGCCTCTCGCTACGCCGGGATGGCGATCGCGTTGTCGAGCGCGACCTGCCCCGTCAGCAAGCGGCAGATGCCTTCCTTGGCGAAGCTGGAACAAGAACTCTCCAACCGCGGCATCGCCTTGCTGGTGCTCAACCCGATGAAGACGGAGACGGACGACGAGATCCGCGCGCAGGTGGCCGCGGCCGGCGTGCGCTCGACCGTCTGCCACGACGCCGCCCAGACGGTCGCGCAGGCGCTGCAAGCGCGGACCACGACCGAGGTCTTCCTCCTGGCGCCCGACCGCACGCTGGTCTACCGCGGGGCGCTCGACGACCAGTATGGCGTGACCTACAGCCGCGAGGCGCCGACGGTCAGCCATGTGCTCGCGGCCGCGGACGCGCTCAAGGCGGACCGCAAGCCGCTCCGCGCGATGACCGACGCGCCCGGCTGCGAACTCGACCTCGGGCCGCGCCCGGCGACGACGACGAACCTGACCTACCACCGCGATGTCGCCCGTATCCTGCAGCAGCATTGCGTGGATTGCCACCGGCCCGAGGGAATCGCGCCATTCCGTCTGGATGCGGCGGAAGCGGTGAAGGAACGGGCCAAGACCATCCGAAGGGTCGTGACCGAAGGTCAGATGCCGCCGTGGTTCGCCGCCCCGCCCCTGGACGGCAAGCCCAGCCCATGGGCCAACGACTGCTCCCTGCCCGCGGCCGACCGACGCGACCTGCTGGCTTGGCTGGACTCCGCGGATCGTCCGCTGGGCGACCCGGCCGACGGGCCGAAACCCCGCGCCTACCCCGGCGCCTGGAGCATCGGCCAGCCCGACGCGGTCCTGCAGATCAGCCGCCCGCACGCGATCAAGGCCGACGGGTTCATGCGCTACGAGCATGACACGATCGCGACGACCTTCGCCGAGGATCGCTGGGTCCAGGGTTACGAGATCCTGCCGACCGCGCGCGGGGTCGTGCACCATGTGATCGTGCGCTGTATCCCCAAGGGCGAGAAAGCGTCGTTCGGCGGCGCGGAGGACTATTGGGCGGCCTACGTGCCGGGCAACGGCAGCCACGTCTACCCGGCCGGTTTCGCGCGCAAGCTGCCCGCCGGCGCGACGTTGACGTGCCAGATCCACTACACGCCCAACGGCCAGGCCACGACCGACCAACTGAAGGTCGGGCTGCTTTTCGCGAAGACCCCGCCGCGCTTCGAGATGCGCACGGTCGGGCTCGCGAACCCCAGGCTCGACATCCCGCCGGGCGCGGCCCGCCACGTCGAGACGCTCGTGCGACCGGTGCCGGTCGACCTTCCCGTCACCGCGTTGATGGCGCACATGCACGTCCGGGGCGTGGCGTTCAAGTTCGAGCTGCTGGGCCGGGACGGCTCCGCCGAGACGTTGCTCGACCTGCCCCGCTACGACTTCAACTGGCAGCTCCGGCACGACTACGCCGAACCGCGGATCCTGCCCAAGGGCAGCCGCGTGCGGATCACCGCGGTCTTCGACAACAGCGCCGCGAACCCGGCCAACCCCGACCCGACCAAGCGGGTGCGTTGGGGCGACCAGACGACCGACGAGATGATGATCGGGTACGTCGAGTACTACGTGCCGGCCCGCTGAGCGGGCTCAGGCGCCGCCGCGCCGGATCTCGGAACCCTCGAAGCGGATCGACACGCGCCAGACCTTCTTGACGCGGGTGAGGATGCGGCCGGTCGTCAGGTCGACGGATTCCGGGATCTCGATGCGGTGCTGGTCCACCACGGCGTGGAAGCCGCGCTCGGAGAAGATGTCGATGAACATCGCGATCGCGAGGGCGTCGTCGAAGACCGGGGTCTCGATGTTGACGTGGGCCTGGCCGGAGATGGCGTGCGAGCGGATGATCGGCAGGAACTTCTCCTGGATCAGCTCGATGACGCGCCGGAACATCACGGTCTGGCGCTCGGCGTAGTCGTCGAGACGGCGGACGAGGTCCTGGCGGGCGTGCTGGGTGATCTGCGACGACAGCGGGATCGGCGAGATGAGGTCGTAGGTCTCCTCGGAGAGCTCGAGCGAGCTCTGGTACTGCAGCTCCTTGATGATCCGGGCCTGCACCTCGGGCAGGGAGCCCTGCGCGTTGATGAAATGGTAATGGAAGATGTCCCGGAGGGACTGCAGCGGCTCGTAGGTGCGCTCCTTGAAGACTCGGTAGCGGTTGCGGGCGGCGTCCGCGCTGAGGTCGGTCTTGCGGACCTCGACCTCGGCGGCGCCGTCGCGCTTGGCGCGCTCGTTCTGCTCGAGACACTCCTGGCCGCGCTTCAGCTGGCGGCGGACGGACTCGTTCTCATCGACGAACAGGACGAGGATGTGGAAGTGCGGCTTGGGGAAGCGCACGCCGTCCGGCGAATGGCGGAACTCCTGGCGGAGGTCGTTGAGGCGGGCGAAGAGGTGCTTGAGGCACTCCACCT
>JBEGOO010000182.1:0-4015 GCA_041182045.1 Verrucomicrobiota bacterium | reverse complement strand
GAGGCCTTCGTGGCCTTGCCGACGAGCACGATGAGCAGGCCGGTCGCCATCGGGTCGAGCGTGCCGGCATGGCCGACGCGGCGCGTCCGGTAGAGCCGGCGCACGCTGTCCACGACGTCGTGCGAGGTGATGCCCCGCGGCTTGTCGACGAGCAGCACGCCCGCGGGTTCGGCGGCGGGCTCGCTCATTTCGCCGAGAACTCGCGGTAGTGGGCGATGACGATGCCGAGGATCTTCGCGCGGTCCTGGGGCAGGCGGCAGCCCTGCATATTGAACCCGGCCGCGAGCACATGGCCGCCGCCGTTCAGCTTGCCCGCGCAGAGATCCAGCCGGAGTCGCGGGTCGCGCCCGCGGAGGCTGCCCCGGATGCCATCCTTGCCTTCCTCCATCAGCACGGCGATCTCGACGCCCTCGACGGAGCGGGGGAATTCGACGAGGCCTTCCTTGTCCTCCTTGGTCGTCCCGGTCGCGGCGTAGTCGGCCTGCGTCAGCTCGCCGGAGCAGATTTTGCCGTCCTCGTGGAAGGCGATGGTGTTCAGGAAGCGTTTGGTCAGCTCGAGCTTGCCGCGGCTCTCCTGCTCGAACACGCGGAAATTGGCCTCGGCGGGGTCGGCCCCGCGGCGCACGAGCTCGGCGACGATCGCGAAGACCTCCGCGGTGGTGCTGCGGTAGCAGAAACGGCCGGTGTCGGTCAGGATGCCCAGGTGCAGGCATTTCGCGGTCGGCGCGTCGATCGCCAGACCCTCCTGCAGGGCGGCCGCGGCGAGCACGTGGCAGGTCGCCGCGGCGTCGCGGACGACGATGTTCACCGTCGCGTAATCGGGATTGGATGCGTGGTGGTCAATGTTCGCGTGCACCCCCGCCGGGAATTTCGCGAGGACCTCGGCGCCCACGCGGGAGGCGTCGGCGCAGTCGACCGCCACGGCCACCCGCCCGTCGGCGACATACTCGTCGTTGGTCAGGAACGGCACGCCGACCACGTAGGGGGCGAGGTTGGGCGGGACCCGGTCGCGGTTGACGCAGAGCGCGTCGAGGCCGGCCGCGCGCAGGAGACGGGCCAGCGCCACCTGCGAGCCGATGCAGTCGCCGTCGGGCCGCATGTGGCCGAGGACCGCCACGGGGCGGCCTTGGAGCCCCGCGATGAGTTGGCGGAGGGCGGGGCCGGCTTCGGTCAAGGTGTGGGCCATGTGAGCCGGAAAGAAACGACGACCCGCCCTCGCTGGCAAAGTCAAAAGGCGTCGCCCCTGGGCGGCGGACCGCGCCAACGGGTCGCTCGCCTGTCCCACTTCGCCCGGTCGCCGTCGCGTGAAAACCGCGGAAAGCCTCGTTTTACAATCCTTGGGGAACGCTTGAACCCCCGGAAGGTTCGGGCATAGTCCCTGCTACACCCCCTCCGGGGACACCCACCATCCAACATGGACAAGGACAAGAACAACAATTTCACGCCCCGCGCCCGCAAGGTCGTCGAGCTCGCCCGGGCCGAAGCCCGCCGTTTCAACCACAACTACGTCGGCACGGAGAACATCCTGCTCGGCCTCATCAAGCTCGGCGAAGGCGTCGCCGTGAACGTCCTCGGTCGCATGGGCTTGGACCTCAAGACCGTCCGCGGCGCCGTGGAGAAGCAGGTGGGCCCCGGTCCGGAGGAAGCCAAGCAGCCGGATAGCATCCCGCTGACCCCGCGCGTCCAGAAAGTCATGGCCCACGCCGTCACCGAGGCCCGCAGCCTCGGCCACGCCTACGTCGGCACCGAGCACATCCTCCTGGGCCTCCTGAAGGAAGGCGAGGGCGTCGCCGCCCGCGTGCTGCTCGCCCTGAACGTCGACCTCGAACGTTGCCGCAAGGAGATCCTCGCCGACATCGACCCGTCCGCCGCCGCCGGCGAAGCGGAGGGCAAGGCGGGCGAGGACGCCCCGTCTTCCGAGGAGCCGTCGGACGAGCCGCCGCCCTCGCGCAAGGCCGGCGAGGAAGGCGGCCGCGCCGGCCGCGGCGAGCGCCTGTCCCTCCTCAAGACCTTCGGTCGCGACCTGACCGAGCTGGCCAAGGCCGGCGAGCTCGACCCGGTGATCGGCCGCAAGGAGGAGATCCGCCGCGTCGTCCAGATCCTCTGCCGCCGCACCAAGAACAACCCCGTGCTCATCGGCGAGGCCGGCGTGGGCAAGACCGCCATCGTCGAGGGGCTCGCCCAGGAGATCGCCGCCGGCGTCGTCCCCGAGATCCTGCTCGACCGCAAGGTCATCACCCTCGACCTCGCCCTGATGGTCGCCGGCACCAAGTACCGCGGCCAGTTCGAGGAACGCATCAAGGGCGTCATGGACGAGATCAAGCGCGCCAAGAACGTCATCCTCTTCATCGACGAGATGCACACCATCGTCGGCGCCGGCGCCGCCGAGGGCGCCATGGACGCCTCCAACATCCTCAAGCCGGCGCTCTCCCGCGGCGAGATCCAGTGCGTCGGCGCGACCACCCTCGCCGAGTACCGCAAGCACATCGAGAAGGACGCCGCCCTCGAGCGGCGCTTCCAGTCGGTCAAGGTCGACGACCCGTCCCCCGAGGACGCGGTGCTCATCCTGCGCGGGATCCGCTCGAAGTACGAGGACCACCACAAGTGCGAGTACACCGACGCCGCCATCGAGGCCGCCGTCCGCCTGTCGCACCGCTACATCACCTCGCGCCACCTGCCCGACAAGGCGATCGACGTCATGGACGAGGCCGGCGCCCGCGCCCGCATCCGTTCCCTCAACCTCCCGCCCGAGCTCGACGCCGCCCAGGCCGACATCGACCGCGTGGTGCTGGAGAAGGAGGAGGCGTCCCGCCACCAGAAGTTCGAGGAGGCCGCCAACCTGCGCGACCAGGAGAAGAAGCTCCGCGCCAAGCGCGAGAAGATGCTCGAGGAGTGGCGCAAGAAGCGCGACGAGAAGCGCATCGTCGTGACCGAGGAGGAGATGCTCCACATCGTGGCGGACTGGACCGGCGTGCCGCTCAACCGCCTCGAGAAGAAGGAGACCCAGAAGCTCCTCGACCTCGAGCAGGACCTCCAGAAGGCCGTCATCGGCCAGGACCGCGCCTGCGAGGTCATCGCCCGCGCCCTGCGCCGCTCCCGCGCCGACCTCAAGGATCCGCGCCGCCCCATCGGCTCCTTCCTCTTCCTCGGCCCGACCGGCGTCGGCAAGACGCTCCTGGCCCGCTCGCTCGCGGAGCGCATGTTCGGCGAGTCCGAGGCGATCATCCAGATCGACATGTCCGAGTACATGGAGAAGTTCACCGTCTCCCGCCTGATCGGCTCGCCGCCTGGCTACGTCGGCCACGAGGAAGGCGGCCAGCTCACCGAGCAGGTGCGCCGCAAGCCCTACTCCGTCGTCCTGTTCGACGAGATCGAGAAGGCCCACCCGGACGTCATCCAGCTCCTCCTGCAGGCGCTCGAGGACGGCCGGCTCACCGACTCCCTCGGCCGCGTCGTGGACTTCCGCAACACGATCATCATCATGACCTCGAACGTGGGCGCGGACGTGCTCCAGCGGAGCAACTCCCTCGGTTTCGACGCGGGCGTCAGCTCCACGCGCGACTACGAGAAGCTGAAGGAGCGCATCATGGACGAGACGAAGCGCGCCTTCAAACCCGAGTTCCTCAACCGTCTGACCGACATCGTCATCTTCCAGCAGCTCGCCAAGGAGCACATGTCGAAGATCGTCGACATCGAGGTGGCCAAGGTCGCCAAGCGCCTGCTCGACCTCGGCGTGAAGCTCGTGGTCAACGAGGCCGCCCGCGGCTACCTGGTCGAGAACGGCTGGGACGAGAAGTACGGCGCCCGCCCGTTGCGCCGCGCGGTCGAGCGCCTGCTCGAGGACCCGCTGGCCGAGTCGATCCTGCGCGCCGAGTTCAACAAGGAGGAGCCGGTCATCGTCTCCGTCGGCGACAAGGGCCTGGTCTTCACCCAGAAGAAGAGCGGCTCGCCGGAGCCCGGCGCCTGAGCCGGTGGACCGTCGCGGCCTCATCGCCGGGGTCCTCGGGGCGACCGC
>JBEGOO010000181.1:0-2729 GCA_041182045.1 Verrucomicrobiota bacterium | reverse complement strand
CCCGCATCTCCTCCGGCGGCAGCG
Organism: Verrucomicrobiota bacterium; assembly: GCA_041182045.1. Taxonomy (GTDB): domain Bacteria; phylum Verrucomicrobiota; class Verrucomicrobiia; order Opitutales; family UBA953; genus UBA953. The sequence goes on along the minus strand of JBEGOO010000181.1, from coordinate 2,705 downwards.
GCGCGACCGCCGAGCAGCTCCTCGAGGTCGCCCGGCGCGTGCGCGACACCGTCGGCCATGACTTCGTCTGCACCGGCCACGCCTGCCTCGCCACGATCGTCGTCGAGCAGCTCCGTTCGCTCGAGAAGACCGTCGCCCTCGCGGAATCCTGCACCGGGGGCCTGCTGGCGGACGCCTTCACCGACGTCCCGGGCGCGTCCAAGGTCTTCGCCGGCTCGGCCGTCTGCTATTCCAACGACGCCAAGATGAACATCCTCGGGGTCCCCGAATGCCTCCTGGCCCAGCACGGGGCGGTGTCCGCCGAGTGCGCCGCCGCGATGGCGACGGCCGCCGCCGAGAAATTCGGCTCCGACTACGCCCTTGCCGTGACGGGTTACGCCGGGCCGGGCGGCGGCACCGACGCCGACCCGGTCGGGACGGTTTATCTCGGTTATGTCTCGCCGACCGGGGTTTGGTCCCGCCGTGTCCACCTGCCCGGCGACCGCGCCCAGGTGAAGCTCCGCGCCGTCAACACCGCGCTCGACCTCATGCGCCGCAAACTGAACAAGTACCGCGTCGAGGACCTGATGCACGGGGCGTGAGGGCGGCCTGCCGGCCGCCTAGGGTATCAGCGGTCAGCGGTTGGCGGTTAGATCGAGATAACAAGGCAGGGAGGGGTGAGCCCCCTTGCTCCGTTGTTTTTCTATCCGCCAACCGCTGACCCCCCGATACCTCGCAGGCCGTCAAGGCCTGCGAATGACAAAGGATTGCCATGCGGGGCGGGGTGGGGAGATTGGCGGGGATGCCCGGTTATCTCGCCATCGTCGTCGGCAAGGACGAGTTCCTCGTCGATCGCGACGCGCGCGCCTTCTACGACAAGGCCCGCGCGGCCGCGGGGGCCGAGGCCGACGCCGAGATCGTGTCGGGGGTGCTCATGCGGGTCGGCGACGCGGTCCCGATCGAGACGAGCTTCGTCGAGACCGTGAACACCCGCTCGATGTTCGGCGGCAAACGCGTGCTCTGGCTGCGGAACTTCAACTGGGTCTCCGACAGCGTCCAGGCGCGTTCGGAGGAGGTGAAGGAGTCGCTCGCCCGCCTGCTCAAGGCGGTCGTCGAGGCGGAGTCCGACGTCTCCATCGTGATCTCGGCCACGCCCTACGACGGCCGTCGCAAGGACCTGGCCAACCTCAAGTCCGTCGCCCAGGAGTTCGTCGTGCATTCGCCCGCGGCGAAGTCGCCCTTCGGCGGCGACGACGCCCAGGCCGACATGCAGGTGGGGCTCGCGACCAAGCACCTGCAGTCCCTCGGCGTGAAGTTCGACCGCTCCGTCCCGGAGGCCATCGTCGCCCGCGTCGGCCAGTCCACCCGGCTCGTGCTGGTCGAGTGCGAGAAGCTCGCGAGCTACGCGGGTCCGGGCGGCGCGATCAAGGAGGCGGACGTGCTGCTGCTGGTGCCGACCTTCGGGGAGGGCGATTTCTTCGAGCCGATCGAGGCCCTGGCGGCCCGCGACCTCAAGTGGGGCCTGGAGTCCCTCGACCGTTATTTCTTCAACGAGTCCTCGGCCCGCCCCTTGCTCTCCGCCCTGCAGAACCGCCTCCGTCTGCTCATCCAGATCCGCTGCCTCGTCGACTCCGGGGATTTCCGCGTGAGCGAGGCCGGCCTGCCGAAAGGGCAGTTCGAGACGGCGAGCGGCCGCCACGGCCCGACCTTCGGCTCCGCCGCCAAGTCCTCGGCCAACCTGTTCTCGCAGAACGCCTGGTACATCAGCAACAAGGTGGCCCCGGCCGCGGCCCGCTACTCCCTCGCCGAGCTGGTGGATCTCCAGCTCGCCTGCGCCGATTGCTTCGACGCCTCCAACCGCGGCGAGGACGAGTCCTCCGTCCGCGCGATGTTCCTGCGGGCGCTTGCCGTCCGCCGCTAACCCTGCTATAAGCCCCTTTCCGATGGAATCCGACCTCGTTCCCAACGTCCTCGCCGATCGCTACGCCTCCCCGGCGATGAAGGCCATCTGGTCCACCCGCGGCCGCGTCATCCTCGAGCGCGAGTATTGGATCGCCGTGATGAAGGCCCAGCGCGACCTCGGGCTCGACCTCCCCGCCGAGGCCATCGCCGCCTATGAGCGCGTGAAGGACCAGGTCGACCTCGAGTCCATCCGCGTCCGCGAGGAGACGACGCGCCACGACGTCAAGGCGCGCATCGACGAGTTCTGCGCCCTCGCCGGCCACCAGCACGTCCACAAGGGCCTGACCAGCCGCGACCTCACCGAGTCGGTCGAGCAGCTCCAGGTCTTCCGCTCCCTCCAGCTCATCCGCGCGAAGCACGTCGCCGCCGTCGCCGGGCTCGCCCGCCGCGCGGTCGCCGACCGCGACGTCCTCATCGCCGCCCGCACGCACAACGTCGCGGCGCAGCCCACCACGGTGGGCAAGCGTTGGGCGATGTTCGGCGAGGAATGCCTCCGCGGCACGGCCCAGCTCGACGCGGCCCTCGGCGCCTTCGCGGCCCGCGGCCTCAAGGGCGCGGTCGGCACCCAGCTCGACCAGCTCACGCTCTTCGCCGGCGACATCGCCAAGGTGGCCCGCCTCGAGCAGCGCGTGCTCGCCCACCTGGGCATCCCCCACGCGCTCGGCGCGGTCGGCCAGGTCTATCCGCGTTCGATGGACATGGAAGTCGTCGCCGCGCTGCTCTCCGCCGCCTCCGGTCCCTCGTCCTTCGCCAAGACCCTCCGC